>JAFYKS010000420.1 GCA_017537495.1 Bacillota bacterium
AAGTCTTTGTCCACAATCTGACTGGTTACAATCTGATGGCTGATATGTTCAGAGATGACAGTCAGAGAAGCTGGGATAATAATGATGATGGCAGCTAAGTCAAATTTAGGGAATGCAAAGTTCGGCATTGCCAGAACCTTTGCATTCATTACAGGACTGAAATCTACCAGGCCACACAATGCGGCTGCTGCATATCCGCCAACGATGGCGATGAGGATTGCAATGGCGGAAGCAAAGCCTTTGAATACAACCTGGCCAATAATTGCCAGTACCAATGTAAAGATGAAAATCAGTACGACTTTTGGATCGATGGTTTCTCCGACGATACCACCGTTGCTTGCTGCAGTTCCTGCCAGCTCCAACCCGATCAAGGCTACAATTGGACCCATTGCAGCTGGTGGAAGTATTGCATCAATCCAGTCTACACCGACAAAACGGATGAGAATGGCTGTACCTGCAAAAATAGCACCTGCACAGATGAATCCGCCTAATGCATATTCATAGCCCATGGTACTGATAACAATACCAGCCGGCGCCAGGAATGCGAAGCTGGAACCCAGATAAGCTGGAGATTTTCCCTTTGTAATAAAAATAAATAACAGAGTGCCGACACCGTTCATGAGCAGTACGATGGAGGCTTCGATGCCGAATAGCAATGGAACCAAAACGGATGCGCTGAACATAGCGAAAGTATGTTGCATGCTAAGCGGAATCCATTGGCCGACAGGTGGCTTTTCTCCAATGCCGATGATTTTCTTTTCCTTATCCATGTGTAAGTCCTTTCTTATATAATGGTTGAATGTTTTCTTTTTATCGAATTATACTAATCTTCATCTAAAAATGCAATGTATTCCTGCTGACTATATTCTGTTTCGATGTAGATTCACCAAATCTCTTAGGACGGATGCCGCAGCAGGGGTTGTTCCCGATGCACCACCCATGATAACCAGTTCTCCCAGGGTGTCGCTGACGTAACGGACCGATTTGTTCTTACCGCTGACAGAATAGAGCAGGTGATCTGCAGGAATCTGTTCCGGATTTACGGATAATATCAGATTTCCTGTTTCATCAAAGGCTGTACGCCCCACCAGCTTATAGCGGCATCCGGTCTCTGCTGCCATGCGAATATCTGCTGCAGTCAGTCTGGTAATGCCTTCGACTTTTACATCATCCAGGCTTACGTTTTCATCCATCAAAACTTTTGTCAAAATCAAAAGCTTTCCGGCTGTATCCCAGCCTTCCACGTCCAGAGACGGATTTGCTTCTGCAATACCTGCCTGCTGTGCTTTGTTCAGGGCCTCCGCGTATTCGCAACCGGTACTTTCCATTTCATCTAAAATATAGTTGGTCGTACCGTTAAGGATGCCTTCGATGGATATGATGCTGCTTCCTGCCATGTCGAAGATGCCGGCATTAATGGAAGGCAGGGCACCTCCCGTCGTACAGCCCAGCGCCAGCTTCACACCTTTTGTTTCTGCTAAATCCCGCAGTTCCGTATAGCCATGGATGATGATACCTTTGTCTGCAGTTACCACGTGTTTGCCTGCAGCAAGGAATGCGCGTGCATAATCCAACCCCGGCTGACCGTTGTCTTTGTTGGTTGGTGTCAGGATAACCGCAGTATCCAAATCAGCATCTGTCAGAGCGGGCGAGATATCGTCGCCACGACCGATAATATATTTTACATTGATATATAGATTTTCTTCTGCCAGGAGTGTGTGTTGTCTTTCTAAAAGTTCCAAAAGTGCCTTTCCTACACCTCCGCAGCCAATGATTGCAATGTTCATAAGTTGTCTCCTTTTCATGAGTTTATCATACAACAAAACCTTGAAAAATTCACGAAATTTACATAAAAATCTTTTGATTATCTGTTGACTTTCGGCCGCTGTAGTAGTACATTATATATAGCGATTAGCACTCGAAGTGAGTGAGTGCTAACAAAGAGAGAAGGGAGGGAAAACATGGAATTAACAGAACGTAAACTGAAAATCCTGCAAGCCATTATCAGTGACTATGTCAGATCAGCAGAACCTGTTGGTTCAAGAACCCTTTCGAAACGCTTTGATTTGGGTATCAGCCCGGCCACCATCCGAAATGAGATGAGTGATTTGGAGGAAATGGGTTACTTGACACACCCGCACACTTCCGCCGGAAGAGTTCCATCCGACAAAGCTTACAGATTGTACGTAAACGATTTGATGCAGAAACATGAGCTTTCCGCTTCTGAGAAGAATCTCATCGCAGAAAGACTTCGTGGTCACGTCAATGAGTTTGAGGACACCATCAAGCATGCGGCGAAACTGCTTTCTGAAATCACAAACCTGACGTCCTTCGCCATGACGCCGACAAAGAATGAAGAAACCCTGCGTTTTATCAATCTTCTGCCGGTAGATGACAGAACTGTCGTACTGATGATTGTTTCTGAAAGTGGTAAGATTTCTAACACCGCACTGAAGTTGAGAGTGCCGTATACAGAAGAAGGTCTGCAGCTGCTTGCAAAGAACATGACCTATAAGTTCAACGGGAAGCGCATGACCGATGTATTGAAGGAAAACATCATCTCCCATGTAGAATCTGATATTG
>JAFYKS010000421.1 GCA_017537495.1 Bacillota bacterium
CCTGGTGCTGGTTGCCATGGGTATTCTCTCTGCAAAATACCCAACCCCGATGCATCAGTTTAATGTGACTACCGGCAAGCTGAACGTAATCGCACAGAAAGATGTAAAATCTATCAACGAACTGGCTGAGCATCACGAAAAACAGCTGACGCTGGACCACGTAATCCGTTTCTATGGCGGCCGCATCGACTATAACGCGCAGAAGGACTACAAGAGCCACCTGGATGATAAATCGTTTAAGAACGATGTAATGAATATGTGGAAGGTGGCAAGCCGCGATCAGAGAAAATGGAATGGTTTTTCCGCCTTCCTGCGCAGCTGCATGAACTTCCAGCTGACGGACCTGATTGTAGACCTGAGTGCGGAGGACATGAAGCGGTTACTGAAAAAGACTCCGGGAATCCGCTCCCTGAAGGAAATCAATCAGTGTCTCACCATGCTTGGAAACTGCGGCGTTCTGCAGGATGTAAAAGCAGGCCAGGACGGGGCATATTTTGCATATAAGGACTATATGACCAAAGACGTGATTCACGATGCAGGATGCATTCTGGAACTGTACACTTATTATAATTTCAAAGACAGCGGCCGTTACAGCGACGTACGCGTGGGTGCACACATCGCATGGGATGACGACACCTGGTATGATGACGACAACGTAAAGAACGAAATCGACGTGCTGGCCCTGGAAGGCTGTGTACCGGTCTTCGTATCCTGCAAGAACGGTAAAGTAGATCAGATGGCACTTTACGAGCTGGATACTGTGGCACGGCGCTTTGGCGGCAAGCGTGCCAAGAAAATCATGATGACAGGACAGAAAATGTCCGACGGCTACGCAAAACGTGCCGAAGAGATGGGCATCGAAGTGCAGTGCATGGAGAAATAAAGGAGATTGAACCATGAAAGTATTACTGATTAACGGCAGCCCTCATGCAGAGGGAAGCACTTATACCGCACTGAATGAAATGATCAAAATTTTCGAAGCGGAGGGTATTGAAACGGAGCTGCTGCAGGTGGGCAATCAGGCAATCCGTGGCTGCACAGCCTGCAGATACTGCAAGAAACACGGATACTGTGTCTTCGACGACTGTGTCAATGAAGCCGCAGCAAAACTTGCCGAATGTGACGGTCTGGTTATCGGAAGCCCTGTATATTACGCTTCCGCCAACGGTACCCTGTCTTCCTTCCTGGACAGACTGTTCTACAGCTGCGGAGAGGATCTGACCATGAAGGTTGGGGCCGCAGTGGCATCCGCACGAAGAGGCGGAATTACCGCAACCTTTGACCAGCTGAACAAATACTTCACCATCAGCGGCATGCCGATTGCCTCCGGACAGTACTGGAACGGCATCCATGGCAACGATGCAGAAGAAGCCGTGCAGGATGGAGAGGGTATGCAGATGATGCGCACTCTGGCCCGCAACATGGCCTTCCTCATGAAGAGCATCCAGCTCGGAAAAGAAGCCTACGGTCTTCCGGAAAAAGAACCACGTGTAGGCACCAACTTTATTCGATAATAAAAAAACAGCCGGTCTGTACTTCGTGCTTGTCCTCGGCGCCTTGGGCGTCTGCGGAATCGCACGGCATACAGCCGGCTGTTCGACTTTTCAGATAGGTTTACTTTACATATACTCTTGGCGGTCTTGCCAGGATTCTTGCTACGATTTCGTTCTTGTTGGTGGATGCCAGTTCGGATGCTTCCTGAATGGTCATCTGGTTTTCGCCATTGCCGTAGATTACGCCAACGTCGCCAACCTTAGCCTGAGGAACTTCAGACAGGTCAACTACTACCTGGTCCATGCAGATTACGCCCAGAACGGCACATTTTACGCCGTGGATGGTTACGTAGCCCTTGTCTCTCATGTTACGAGGGTAACCGTCTGCATAACCGAAAGGCATGGTACCTACACGGGTATCCTTTGGAGCTCTCCAAAGGTAGTCATAGCCGACGCCTTCGCCTTCCTTGACTTCGTGAATCTGGGTAATGCGGCTTTCGAAGGTGATGCAGCATTCTACAGGCAGGTAGCCGATGTGGAATCCGCGCAGACCGAAGATCAGTGCGCCTGGACGAACCATGTTCAGGCGGTAGTCCGGATAGTCCACCAGGGAGATGGAGTCGGAGATATGCTTATACTTGAAGCTGCAGCCTCTTGCTTCCAGCTTTTCAATCATGGAGATGAACAGATCAAACTGCTTCTGGTCTTCTTCTTCGCTGGTCAGTGCCAGGTGAGAGAAGATACCTTCGATTTCCAGACCAGGCTGCTGAGTCATTTCGTACAGCTCTTCTTCGTCATAGATGCCCAGACGGTGGAAACCGGTGTCAACCTTCAGGTGAGCTACTGCAGTCTTACCTGCACGTACAGCTGCTGTGGACAGAGCCTTTGCCTGGGACAGATCAGCCAGAGTCTGTGTAAAGTTATGTTCTACCACGATATCCATCAGGCGGTCAGGAGTGTGGCCCAGGATGAAGATTGGATAATCAGGGTATTCCTGGCGCAGTTCCAGTGCTTCTGTCAGGGTTGCAACTGCCAGGTAAGCAGCACCTGCTTCCATCAGAGTCGGAGCGATACCGATGGCACCGTGACCGTAGCCGTTGGCCTTGATAACCGGCATCACTGCTACGTCAGGACCGCACATTTCCTTAATCAGACGCATGTTTTCTGCAATTGCGGAGAGGTCTACCTTTACGATGGTATCACGCAGCTGCAGATCTTCATATTTCTTAATCAGATTCATAGTTCAAATCTCCTTTTATTTCGCCAGTAATTTCAGAGTACCCAGGACTTCCATCAGAATACCGTTCTTCATGGATTCTTCATCTGGATTGTACCATTCGCTGTGCAGCTTCTGAGGATGTGCTTCCTTGCCGGAATCTGTACCAACGTTCATGTACAGACCGTCGCACATCTGTGTGAAGAATGCAAAGTCATCAGCACCCAGGCTTGGCTCTTCCATGAAGTACATCATGTCGCGGCCGATGTGTTCTTCTGCCAGAGCTTCCATTTCAGCACAGATTTCATTGCTGTTGATCAGGGCAGGGTAGCCGTCTACCAGATTCAGGTGAGCCTTGGCACCGAAGCCTGCAGCAATACCTTCTGCAGTAGTGGTGATACGTGTCTTCAGTGTATTCATGGTTACAGGGTCCAGAGCACGGATGGTACCGGTCAGCTGAGCGCTGCCTGCAACAACGTTTTCTGCAGTACCGGCAATGAACTTACCGATGGTGATGATACCAGGATTGGTTGGAGACAGGTTGCGGCTGATAATGCTCTGCAGTGCAGTTACAATCTGAGATGCAACTACGATGGAGTCGATTCCGCCTTCCGGATGTGCACCGTGGCAGGCAATACCTTCAACAGTCAGATTCAGGTCGCAGGTAGCAGCGTTCATTTTGCCGCGGCAGAATTCGATAGAGCCGGTAGGCAGATATGGTGCTACGTGGAACGCCAGAACTGCGCCAACTGCAGGACCTTCCATGCAGCCGTCCTTAATCATCTGGTCAGCGCCTCCGACAGTTTCTTCTGCAGGCTGGAAGAACAGCTTTACAGTACCTGCAAATTCGTTTTCCAGAGTCTTCAGTACCTTGGCAGCACCCAGCAGCATGGCAGCGTGCATGTCATGACCGCAGGCATGCATTACACCTTCATTGACAGACTTGA
>JAFYKS010000422.1 GCA_017537495.1 Bacillota bacterium
GATAAAGGCAACCTTGTATTTGGAGATTTTGTCAGCAAGATTACCGACAAATGGCCTGCAGAACAGGGAGCAAAGGTTCATGGCACCGCCCATGAGCCCCATGACCGCCGCTGCAGCTCCCAGACTTTCCGTGAACCCTGCAATCAGGGGCGTCACCATCATGGGACTGGCCATAAAGAAAAAGCTGGCCGCCAGGACCAGCACAATATCTCTGGTTAAATAACGTTCTTTTATCATCTTTGCTGTAACACTTTCTGTAAATTCATACTATATACAGTCTGCCCCTTTTTTCGGGAAATGTCAAGGAAATCTCTTTATACAAAGAAAACGGCCGGAATATCCGGCCGCATCTTATGCGAGTTTGGTTATGAAATTACAGACCCAGGGAATATCTTCCGTAAGCGTCTGCTGCCTTCATAGCAGCCACTACCTTTTCAGGAGTGATGATGATTGGCATATTGTTCAGGGTGTCGCCTTCTGCGCATGCTGCTTCTGCAACTGCCATCAGCTGCTGGTCAGTTACGTCAGCCAGACCCAGCTGCTGGAAGGTTACAGGCAGATCTACGTCGATGCACCAGTCGATGATATCCTGCAGTTCTTCGGTGTCGATGTTTTCCAGTACCAGCTGTGTCAGAGTACCGAAAGCAACCTTTTCACCGTGATACATGTGGTGGCATTCTTCCAGAACAGTCAGACCATTGTGGATTGCGTGAGCGCCAGCCAGACCTGCAGATTCGAAACCGATACCGGACAGCAGAGTGTTAGCTTCGATTACCTTTTCTACAGCTTCAGTGCATGCGCCTGCTTCCAGAGCAATCTTTGCCTTGCGGCCTTCTGCCATCAGAGTTTCGAAGCAAAGCTTTGCCAGAGCAACGGCTGCGGTTGTAGCCATGCCGCCTGCGCAGTTTGCTGCATTCTTCGCTGCAGCTGCTCTTGCTTCAAAGTAAGTAGCCAGAGCGTCGCCCATGCCGGAAACAGTCAGTCTAACCGGGGACTTAGCGATAATATCAGTATCCATCAGTACCAGGTTAGGGTTTGCAGGCAGGAAGAAGTATTCTTCGAATACGCCTTCGTCAGTGTAGATTACGGACAGTGCGCTGCAAGGAGCATCAGTGGATGCGATGGTAGGACAGATGATTACCGGAGTCTTGCAGTGATGTGCAACTGCCTTGGAAGTATCCAGAATCTTACCGCCGCCGATACCGATGATGAAGTCACATTCCTTTTCCTTCATCACTTCGATGAGACGGTTGATTTCTGTCTTACAGCATTCGCCGTTGAAGTAATCGAATACGATTTCAAAATCCTGACCTTCGAAGCTGCTTTCAACGATGCTGCCGATTCTCTTGTAACCGGATGCAGTGATCAGAATCAGAGCCTTCTTACCGTAACCCTTTACGTAATCGTAGAGCTTACCCATTTCGCCTGCGCCCTGTACATACTTACCTGGGCTGATTAAAATTTTTGCCATAATAATTTACCTCCCTCATTGGATAGAAAAATCAAGTTCTTCCGGAGTTTAGTATACCATATTTTTCCGTAATGTGGTATAATTCCCCTATAAAATATTTTCTCAGGGAGGAATAAAATTATGGGCAATGTTAAGAAATACCGCTGCACTGTATGCGGATACATTCACGAAGGTGAACTGACTGAAGACTTCAAGTGTCCTCTGTGCAAGCAGCCTGCTTCCAAGTTCGAACTGATCGAGGACCCAAAGGCGGAAGGCAGCAAGTACGCAGGAACCAAGACCGAAAAGAACCTGGAAGAAGCTTTTGCAGGCGAATCCATGGCAAGAAACAAATATACTTATTTCGCGAATATTGCTATGCAGGAAGGCTACGACCAGCTGGCTGAAATCTTCCTGAAGACTGCAAGAAACGAACAGGAACACGCTCGTCTGTGGTTCCAGGAACTGGGTCACCTGGGCGACACCGCTGCAAACCTGAAGGCTGCTGCAGAAGGCGAAAACTACGAATGGACTGACATGTACGACAGAATGGCCAAGGATGCTGATGAAGAAGGCTTCCCTGAACTGGCTGAAAAGTTCCGCAAAGTCGGTGCCATCGAAAAGGCTCACGAAGAAAGATACCTGGCTCTCTTAAAGAACGTGGAAATGCAGCAGGTATTCGAAAAGTCCGAAGAAATCATGTGGGAATGCCGTGTATGCGGTCACCTGGTAATCGGAAAGAAAGCTCCTGAAGCTTGCCCTGTATGCGGCTTCTCTCAGAGCTTCTTCGAAGTAAGAAAAGAAAACTACTAATTTACAGCACGAAAAAACTCCCGGAAGGTCATATCCCTCCGGGAGATTTTTTATGTCTAAAATACCATCTGTACCAGCACCATATAGACTGCGGTACCCCCTGCAATACTCAGCAGGGTATTCCGTTTCCATACATGAAGTCCTGCAGTAAAGACGCAGGCAATCAGTTCCGGCAGTCCGTAAGGTGCCGCAGTCAGCGATACCCCCTTGAGGCAGAAGACCACCAGCATCCCCATAATGGCGAATGGCAGAACTTTGCCAAGGTAAGCAATATACGGCGGCGTTTCCCGGTCTCCCCGGAACACCGCAAACGGCAGAAAACGCAGTGCCGCAGTCACCAGCGCAGCGACTGCCACAATTCCCAGTGCATGCATGTTCACTGCGCTTCACCTCCTTCGATTTTCGGACGAAGTCCGGTCAGAAGAAGCGTGATTACAATCATGGCAGGAATCAGGAAGCTGCCGGCATCAAATACCAGCAGGCAGGCTGCAGATGCTGCCAGCCCAACCAGCGCAGGACGATGATCCTTCGTGCTGAGCCACTGCTCCACGAAAATAGTCACAAACAGGGCTGTCAGTGCGAAATCGATCCCCTCCGTATTAAACGGAATCACCTCACCCAGAAAGGCCCCGATTACAGATCCGCTGACCCAGTAACACTGGTTCATGAGAGACACCAGGAAGTAGTACCGGTGCCGTTCTTTCCGCACCGCCGGATCCTCCGAAACAGGATCGCTGCAGACCAGAGAATAGGTTTCATCGGTCAGTGCAAACATAAGATATGGTTTCTTCTTTCCCGCGCCTTTGTACCGGTCAATCATGGAAATCCCGTAGAAGAGATGTCTCGCATTAACCATCAGAGATGTCAGCGCCGTCGTCAGCAGACCGGCTCCCCCGGCCAGAAGGTCAATGACCACAAACTGCAGTGATCCGGCGTAGATAAACAGGCTCATGGCCAGGGCCCAGGCAGTGCTGTACCCCTTTGTTTTCAGTATAATTCCAAAGCCGATACCCAGCACCACATATCCGGTCAGAACCGGAATGGTGTCGAGAAAGGCTTTTCTCAGCAAATTCTTTTTCTCCGTCATTGTTTCCCCGCAAAATCTCTACTTCACCACCTTGCGCAGTGTTCCCACACCTTCGATGGTGCAGACAACTTCGTCGCCCGCCTTCAGGTATTTTGGCGGATTGAAGCCCATACCTACGCCTGCAGGTGTTCCGGTAGCGATGATATCACCAGGCTCCAGGGTCATGCCCTGGGAGAGCTCGCTGATGATAGTTGGAATGTCTGCAATGAGCAGGCGGGTATTGGACTGCTGGCGTACTTCTCCGTTTACGTGGCAGGTAATGTCCAGCTCTGGTGGGAACTGAATCTGGCTCTTATGTACGATGCCGGGCCCCATGACGCTGTAGCCATCCAGGCTCTTGCCCCGCAGCCACTGTACGTGCTTTCTCTGCACTGCACGGGCTGTCACA
>JAFYKS010000040.1 GCA_017537495.1 Bacillota bacterium
AACCTTCAGCTCCACAATCAAAGGCACACGGCCGGCAACCATGTCCAGAAGCTCCTGAAAATCAGGAATCACTTCGCCTTCGCTCTCTTCCAGAACATACTTCTGCGCTTCTTCCAGAGTCAGATCTTCGATAATCAGGTCCACGCCAGCAGTCCGCAGCAGGCTGGGGTCGTGAATCACTGCCAGCTTTCCGTCACGTGTCAGATGCAGATCCATTTCCATGCCGAATCCATGATCCACAGCCAGACGGAATGCCGCCATGGAGTTTTCAGGAATGAGCGGTTTTTTATGTAATCCCCGGTGTGCAAACCGGTGTTTCAGCAATTCCTCCAGTATATCTGCTTTCGGGCTTTGCATCGTTATATTGCGATTTATCATCCTATATGCCTCCCGCTCTAGTCTTCCACATCACCCAGAGCTTCCAACGCACTCTTTGGTGCGCCAGGACGGCTGTCACCATGCTTTACCTGGGTCATTGTGAAGAAGGCAATGGCTGCGAATACAGCAGCATATGGGAACAGAGTCCAGTAACCTACGTATTCCAGGAAGAAACCGGAAAGAATTGGTGTGAATACCTGTGCTGCCATGCTGAAGGTGTAGTACATACCGGTGAACTTACCGATATCACTGCCCTTACACATTTCCACTACCATTGGGTAGGAGTTTACGTTGATGGAAGCCCATGCCACACCAACCAGTGCAAATATGATATTGATAGTGAAGGTAGCTTCCTTAAACATGGCACCGATGGCGAAACAGGATGCCATCAGCACTACGCCGAAAAGGATTACCTTCTTACGGCCGATTTTGCTGGAAATCATACCAACCGGCAGATAGGAAATAATCGCAGCAACAGTAGCAACCATGAGGGCACCGGCGAATCCGCCGCCTTCCATGCCCCAGGTTTCAGTAGCGTACTTGGAGAAGGAAGTGGTTACGGCGTTATATGCCATGAACCAGAAGGATACAGACAGCAGCAGGAAAGTCAGGCTGCGTTTTACATCCTTTGGCAGAGCTGCAGTGCCGGAAAGCGCAGTTTCCGCATCATCATCAGCTTCTGTATCAATTCCGTGTTCCTTTTCCGCTGCAATACGTTCTTCCACCAGCTTATTTTCGTTAACCTGGGTCAGCAGAACAAACAGTGCAATCAGCATCAGTGCAGAAATCCCTGCAAACAGTGGCTGGTAGCTAGGAGTATCCCCTTCGCCAACCAGGAACATGATCATTACCAGTGCAGATACACCGCCCACAGCACCCATCAGATTGATGATGGCGTTACCCTTGGATCGGAGAGGCTTTGGAGTTACATCCGGCATGAGGGAAACAGCCGGAGAACGGAAGGTTCCCATGGACATGAGGGTCAGCAGCAGTGCAATGACGAAGAAACCAAGACTGCGCATGTTGGCTGCCACCGGAATCAGAGTCATAAATACAACTGCCAGAATGGTACCCACGAAAATGAACGGGGTACGCTTGCCACGGCTTGTGCTCACCTTATCGGACCATGCACCGAAAATCGGCAGCATGAACAGAGCAAACACGTTATCCAGGGCCATAATACCGCCGGACAGGGTGTCGCCGATGCCGAAATTATACTTCAAAATTAACGGAATAATGTTGTCATAGACCTGCCAGAAGCCGCTGATGGCCATGAAGGCAAATCCGATTAAAATCGTACGTTTGTAATTCAGTTTCATACAAGTCTCCTGTATACTTCTTCGATATTATCTATGATAAATGCCGGCTTAATATCACTCTTTTCCACGTCTTCCAGGGTCCCTTCCCCCGAAAGCACGAAAATCGTATCAATCCCCGCATTGTATCCGCATGCGATATCGGTGTAGAGTCTATCACCGATCATTACGGTTTCTTCCGGTTTGCAGCCGTATTTATCCATGGCCATGAGTGCCATATCAGGCTGCGGTTTGCCGATGAAATATGGCAGTCTTCCGGTGGCGTGCTCCAGCATCTGCACCATGCTTCCGCAGTCAGGCACGGATCCCCAGGCGGTCGGGCAGACCCAGTCCGGATTCGTCGCAAAATATTCCACATTGCCCTTTGTCAGCAGCCAGCTGGCATCTTCCAGCTTCCGGTAAGTCAGTTCCCGGTCAAAGCCCATGAGCAGAATGTCAGTATCCTCATCCGGCGTTTCGGTGATCAGGAAGCCTTCTGCCTCCATCTGATTCCGGAAGGACTGTGTCCCCATGAGGTAAATTTTCTTATCCTGCCAGTTTTCGCTGTACCGTTTTTTTAGAAACGCAGCAGTGGCATCAACCGATGTGAGGAAATCCTCTGCAGTAGCCGGAATGCCGAGTCTCTGCAGTTTCTCCACGTAGGCATCCACACCCCGGGAAGAATTGTTGGTCAGGAAGAGATATCTTCCGCCTATGGATTTTACGTGCTGCAGAAACTCCAGGGTACCGCTGAAAAGCTGGTCATCCAGATAAATTGTTCCGTCCATATCCAGAAGAAACAGCCTCTTTTTCTTTAAATTATTTTCACACATACCAGCTTTCCATCCTTTCCCTAATATTTAATTATATCGAAAAAAAGCGGTGCAGGCAACAGAAATTGCCTCACCGCATACAGAATATTACATTATTTTTTTCAGCAGAACCGGGGTAAGAATTGTAGTTGCTATTACTACAATAACAATTGGAGGGAACAGGGCTGCATCCAGAAGACCCATTGCATACCCCTTCTGCGCTACGATGAGGGCGACTTCCCCTCTGGAAACCATGCCTGCCCCCACCTGAAGTGCCTCTCTTGATGTAAATCCGCAGAGCTTGGCACCAAGGCCGCAGCCGGCGATTTTGGTCAGAACTGCCACAACCAGCAGAATCAGTGAGAATACGATCAGGCTTCCGGTGATTCCGGAAAGTTCTACCTTCAGTCCCACGCTAGCGAAGAAAATCGGCGAGAAGAACAGGTAAGCCGGTACACTCATCTTTCTGGCTACTTCCGTCTTGATTCTGCACTTTGCCAGGAATAATCCGAGAAGAAATGCACCTGTAATGTCCGCAACACCGAAGAAGTGTTCTGACGCGAAAGAAATCAGCAGACAGCCGGCCAGGACATAAGTAGAAATTCTTCGTTTGTGGAAGTTGGCATCAATCTGCTCCTTGAACCGGGAAATCAGCACACCCAGAACAATCATGAGGATGCCGTAAACAAGTACTTTCAGGAGCACCCCTGTGATAGATACGGATGTATCCTTCATACTGCTTACCACAGTCAGAACAATGATACCGATAATATCATCCAGAACCGCAGCGCCCAAAATTACATTTCCGACTTTTCCTTCCAGCTTACCCATTTCGCGGAGGGCTTCCACTGTGATGCTTACAGATGTAGCTGTCAGCAGTACCCCCACAAAGATTGCCTTCAGCATTTCGCTGTAATTGGACATGTCTGTATGGAACCAGAGAGCATAGGCTGCAGTCCCACCAATCAGAGGAACTGCCACCCCGATACATGCTGTTACAATACATGCTTTTGCATTGGTTTTAATTTCATTTATATCTGTATCGAGCCCTGCCATAAACATAAGAATGATAACACCGATTTCCGCAGAGCAGGCGATAAAATCGGTTTCTGCAATCAGACCCAGACAGGATGGTCCCACTACGACACCTGCCAGCAGAGCACCAACCACCTGTGTCAGATTAAACTTGTTAGTCAGGTCTCCAAGTATTTTGGTTGTCAATATGATGAGTGCCACACTGACAAGAAAATTGTAATTATCCATTTCACTTCACTCCTTTCAATTTCTTCGGCCAGACCGGCCGCACAAGGTGGTATTTTACCCCTTTCGACAAAAAATTCAAGGTTTTTTCAATTTTCTTAACGGTTCCTTAACTTTATAGGGTTTTATAAAATGTCTCTTCACGTCCGTCGGTCTCTGTCCGACAGTCTCTGTCTTCTGGACATCAAAAAGAGGACAGTCTTTCGACTGTCCTCAATTTATTTGATTCGGTGATTCGCATATGATATATAGATATGCGTTTCAGTTTATATTGTGTTTCAGATAATCTGCGTGAATTACTTAGCAGCGTCAGCCAGAGCTTCAGCGTTGTCCCATTCAGCAATAATCTGAGGAATTACCTTGTACAGGTCACCTACGATACCGTAGTCAGCAACTTCGAAGATAGGAGCATCTGGGTCCTTGTTGATAGCTACGATGATGTCGGAAGTCTGCATACCAGCCAGGTGCTGGATAGCGCCGGAGATACCGCAAGCGAAGTAGATCTTAGGCTTTACAGTAGTACCAGTCTGACCAACCTGGTGGGAGTGATCAATCCAGCCATTGTCTACGCAAGCTCTGGAAGAACCAACTACACCGCCAACCTTGTCAGCGAATTCCTTGATCAGTTCGAAACCGGAAGCATCGCCCAGGCCTCTACCGCCGGAACAGATGATTTCAGCGTCAGTCAGGGAAACCAGTTCCTTAGCGGACTTAACTACTTCTACAACCTTAGTTCTGATGTCAGCA
>JAFYKS010000423.1 GCA_017537495.1 Bacillota bacterium
CTTTTCCGGGATTTCACAAAGCAGCAGCACCAGAGCCTCCCTGTGAGTCAGGCCTTCGCAATGAACGCCGTCCAGCTTTCCGGTTGGTTTCGGTCTGGCCTTTTCCAGCAGACGGTCAATCAGCTCTGTATCATTTTTATGCTCCTCTGCCCACTCAATAGAAGCCAGGATTTCTTCATGGTTAATGAACTCCTCTGCTTTTAGAGATTTCGGATCGTATATTGCCATTGTACGTTACCTCCTGTTTACATCACCGCGGTCAGTGACCACTTCATAGCCGATGGCTGCCATCCGCTCTTTCAGGTCTGCCAGGCACTGAGCCGACTCCTGACCGGTGCTGAGTTTGTTATTGTATAATTCATATTTTTTCCGGACCCCGGACGGTGACAGGTTTGGCATGACCACATTGGCCCCCGCCTGTATCCCCAGTTCCCGGCCCTGCGGATGTATGGTTCCCAGAGCCGTAGTGGCAGGGAGCAAAACATCCGGCACCAGCAGTCTTATGATAGAAAGCAGGTACAGTGTCTGTTCCAGCGTTCCCGCCGGCTGGTCTGCAAAGGGTGTGGCATGGTGTGGGATAAATGGTCCGATGCCGCACATCTCCGGACGGAAGTCCCGGATGAACTCCAGGTCTCTCACCAGATCTTCCGGTGTCTGTCCCGGTGAACCTACCATGATGCCGCAGCCGGTCTGGTAGCCAAGCTTTTTCAGTACCCGAAGGCAGTGCATCCGGTTATCAAAGGACATGGTTTCCGGGTGGAGTTTTTCATAGTGTGTTTTCGTGGCTGTTTCATGGCGAAGCAGGTACCGGTCGGCACCGGCAGCCTTTAAGGCTGCGTAACTTTCATCTGAACGTTCCCCAAAAGACAGGGTGACAGCGCATTCAGGATGGGTGACCTTTATCTTCCGAATCATGTCGCATAATGCAGAATCGTTGAAATTCCAATTCTCTCCGCCCTGCAGCACAAAAGTACGGAAACCCAGTTCATACCCCTCCTGACAACATTCCAGAATTTCTTCTTCTGTCAGTCTGTAACGCTCACAATCCCGGTTGCTCCGCCGGATTCCACAGTAAAAGCAGTCATTTTTACAGTAATTGCTGACCTCAATGAGACCGCGGACGTATACTTTGTTTCCGTAATACTGCCGCCGGACAGCGTCCGCCTCTTCACCAAGCAGTACTGCCAATGGGCCACGTCCTTCCGCCATCCGTTCTTCTTCCAGCAGCATCAAAAGCTCCAGCAGGTCCCCCGAAGACAGAGTATGGTCTGCCGCAAGCTGCCGGATCAGTTCCCGTCCCCGGCTACTCATTGGAAACCTCCGACACCACATTGGAGTAAGCCGTCTTTACGGAAACACCGTCGAGGCGGCCGATTTTGCCGGAAAGAGCAGCCGTCACATCCTGCGGTGCATCGATGGCCACACTGATGATACTGACGCCTTTCTCTTTATATGGAATTCCCATGCGGCCAATGATGTAGCCGCCGTATTCGTGAAGCAGCTGGTTCAGGGCAGATACAGAATCACGGTTTTCAACGATGATGCCCATAACTGCTACGCGGGTTTCTTTCTGAGACATAAAATTCCTCCTAGGATTCGTTTACCAGCTTGCCGCAGATGTGTTCCGGCGTCAGTGCCAGAATCCGCGTAATGTGCAGGTTTTCCTCGATTTCTTTTTTAATGTATTCGTCGTCATTGGTGAACTTGTAGCTGAGACGGGTGGAAATGTCAGTGATGACTTCCGGATCATCGATGATTTCCATACGGCCGAACACGATAATACTCTTCACATTGAGCGCCCATTCACCTTCATTGCGGTAACCCTGATCGAAGACGCAGAAGGAAACCTTATCGTGTTTCTTCAGCGCATCCAGACGATGGCCGAAAGCACCGCAGTGGAAATAGATTTTGCCGTCTTCTTCATTGTAGAAGTGGTTCATAGGCATGCCGTAAGGATAATCGCCATCCCCCAGTACGGACAGAACGCCTCTTGTTTCTCCCTTCAGCACAGCGATACATTCCTCCATGCTGATTTGTTTATTCTTTCTCGCCAGTTCCCTGAACATAATATTCTCCCTTCCCAGACGCAGGTCTGTAAAAAAACGAAACCGCACCCTGACATCAGAGTGCGGTGAAAATCAAATGTATGCCAAAATAAGCAGTCTCTCTTCCCGTTCTGAAAACGGTCAGCAGCCCACTGTCATATGATACATCTTTCACGCAGAGCGGCAGGTGCCGGTCTTAATGTCAGAA
>JAFYKS010000424.1 GCA_017537495.1 Bacillota bacterium
AAACCGCTGAAAAAGTATCACTTTGGGATACAAAATCATTTATTTGGGGATACTTTCAGTATGCCTGCTCCAATAAAAAATACCATCAGAAAATGTTTCCAATGGTATTAAAGGATATTCAATAAAATCTACAGCCGCACTGTAATACGTGTTCCGAACTCCGGACGGGTCAGAATTTCAATATGGCCGCCGTGGGCATCTACAATCCACTTGGCGATGGAAAGCCCCAGTCCCGTGCCGCCTTCCGCACTGTTTCTGGCACTGTCAGACCGGTAAAACCGTTCGAAGACATGTACCACTTCCGATGATTCCATGCCGACACCTTCATCCTGCACCGAATAGAATGGGCGGCCTGCCGCAGAAGCTTGCTTACCGGCTGCCGCATCCCCCGCTGCCGGTGCCAGACCAGCCTTCAGCGTAATCGTATTGCCCGTTTCGGAATATTTTGCCGCGTTCTGCACGAAAATCCGCATGGACTGTTTCAGCATGGCGGGATCACAGGATACCTGCACCGACGAGCCATCCGCTGGTCCGATAAACCGGTATTCGTGCTTTTCATCAATCATAGCGGATTCTTCCATCACATCCCGGACCATCTCAGCCAAATCGCAGTTTTCAAAATGAAGGGTGTTCCGTCCACTGTCTCCCCGTGCCAGGAAAAGAAGCTGCTCCACCAGTTCTTTCATGTGTTCCGATTCATTCTTCAAAGCCTCGATGGACTCCCGGAGGACCTGTTCATCGTCTTTTCCCCACCGGTCCAGCATGTTCACATAACCCTGAATCACTGCAATCGGTGTCCGCAGTTCATGGGACGCATCAGACACAAAGCGTTCCTGCTGGATGTGGTTTTCCCGCATCCGGTCCAGCAGATTGTTGATAGCAATTTCCAGACTCTGCAGCTCCTTATCCCCGGTAACCACCCTTGCATCCGGGGCCTCCGGATTCAGTCTGCTGATGGCTGCTTCCATGGTCTTCAGATTGGCTCCCGATCTGGTGGTCCGTGCCAGTTCATCGGTACGGACAGCGACATCATGAAGGGGTTTCATATTACGGCGGATCATTCCCACTGAAAACAAGTTGGTGATGAGATACAGTCCCTCTACCAGTGCGAGAGCCACTGTGGGGATTTTGCAGAGTGTCAGAAACGGCAGAAGCAGAAACTCATAAGTTTTGCCGGATGCTGCAGTCAGCACCCAGGCCGCTGACTCCAGCGTATTCCGGTTCAGAATATCACGGTCCGTAATTTCCACACCCGCTGGAACCTGCTGCTCACACCAGACGAAGAATGCCAGAACCACCGCCCCCACCAGTACCAGATCCAGCACCAGCAGGTGGGAGAATTCACGCATCCAGAACTCGAAGTTAATGCTGCGGGCAATGGATGAAAGTCCTCCTTTATTCTTTGATGACATAACCAACACCTCTCACAGTATGAATCAGCTTGATGCCGAACCGGTCATCGATTTTTGAACGGATGTAACGGACGTAAACATCGATGATGTTGGTTTCACCAACATAGTCGTAGCCACAGACCAGATTTATCAGATTTTCACGGTTCATGACCACATTCCGATTGGTCATAAGTACACGGACCAGTTCATACTCACGGTGAGTCAGCTCGATGAGTTCCCCCTGGCAAGTTACTTCATGACGGTCGGTATCCAGTGTCACATCACAGACGGTTATCTGGTTTGTCTGCGGATGACTGCCTCCGGATTTCTTGAGGGCTACACGGATTCGGGCCAGAAGTTCCTCGATAGCGAAAGGTTTGGTGATATAATCGTCTGCCCCCGCATCAAGGCCGGACACCTTATCCATTACCGCATCACGGGCCGTCAGCATGATGACCGGTACCTGAGACTCCTTACGCAGGCGGCGCAGCACCTCCAGACCGTTCAGCTCCGGCAGCATCACATCCAGCAGCACCAGGTCAATTCCTCCCTGCAGTGCCAGTTCCAGTCCATCCCGGCCATTAAAAGCTTTCTTCACTTCATAGCCCTCATGGACCAGTTCCAATTCCGTAAACCGTGCGATTTTTTCTTCGTCTTCTATGAGCAAAATCTTCTTCGCCATACTTTTCTCCCTATACAAAGCAGCGGTGAAGCACGCCCCACCGCCTTACTGTTTTCTTTACTTACTAAATTCCTGCTTAATGCTTTCAGCTGCTTCTGCCGCCTTTTCGCAGGCTGTATTCACATCAACCGCCTGTGTAATGGCTCCCCGAAAACTGTATTTGAAGCCAAAGAACAGCCCCACTACCAGCACCGGTACCGTCAGCCAAAAGGCAAAGACCAGAAGCAGAACCATAACCAGCACCGGTAAAGTCGCCAGTTCTTCACTGCCCTTACTGATAATAAAGAAGTTCTCGCAGCCCTTCTTCACCAGTTTTCCACACCATTTTACGAATTTTTTTACCTGATCTCCGAATGTTTCCTTCGATGCTGCCTCATAATGCTGGGATGCCTGCTGAAAGGCATCAGAGTCCGCTGATTCTTCTTTCGTGGTATACACGGAAACCTCCGGTTTTTTTATCTTGCCCTGACTTTCCAGATACACCAGTGCATCCAGCACATCACCGCCTGCTGCATCCAGAGCTGCTTTCGCTTCTTCGTAAGTTACTCCTGTTTTTTCTCTTATCTTTTCTACTTTTTCCAGCTGATCCATATTCTTACCTCCTTCTGTAAGTATACAATACCACATATTCATTAATACCAGAGGAACGGAAGATTAAGATTGGATTAATATAATATAAATTTATCTCATTTCAATAATCCGATCGCTCACATGCTCCACCATCGGCAGATCATGGGCGATGATCATCATGGTCAGCTGCCGCTCTTCATGGAGTTTTTTCAGAAGATGGATAATCTGGGATTGAATCGATACATCCAAAGAGCTGATAGGCTCGTCGGCAATGATGAAATCAGGATCTGTAATCAGTGCCCGGGCGATGGCCGCACGCTGCCGCTGTCCTCCGGAGATGTCATATGGGTACCGGTTTGCCAGTTCTTCTTCCAGACCGACGGCCTCCATAACTTCCCGTACCTTTTCCCTCAACATCACCCCTTCCACCTTTTCCCCTTTTTTCAGGGTTTCGATGACCAGCGGTTCTGCGATGATTTTTCCAATGGTCATCCGTGGATTCATAGCCGATGCGGAGTCCTGAAAAATCATCTGCACCTTCGTTCCTTCACAGTATTCTATGCTTCCGCTTTCAGGCTGCAGAATTCCGGTCATACACCGTGCCAGCGTGGATTTACCGCATCCGGAAGGTCCTACGATTCCCACGATTTCACCTTTATATATGTTCATGGAAAAATCGTTCAGAATTTTTCGCGTGGACAGATTTCTGCCATCGTCCCGGCTCCACCGGCTGGATTTCACAGAAAAGTGTTTCGACAGATTCTTTACACGGACAAGCGGATGGCCGTCACACTGTGCAGTTCTGCTGTAATGTCCTGCAGGTTCTGCAATCCTGCCGTGATAATGGCATGTTCCTTTTCCGTAAGCTGCGTAATGCAGCAGTTTCTTTGTATATTCATGCTTCGGTGCTGAAAATATCTCTTCCGTCTTTCCTTCTTCCACAATCAGGCCATCCTTCATAACTATAATCCGGTCGGCAAGAAGTTCTGCCAGTCCCAGATCATGGGTGATAAAGAGCATAGCCCGTCTTTCTTCTGCAGGGCAGCCGGATACCAGGCTGCGCAGAAGTTCCATCACCTGCTTCTGTGTATCTGTATCCAGAGATGTAGTGGGTTCGTCCGCAATAAGCAGTTTCGGACTGCATGCCAAAGCGATGGCAATAGCCACACGCTGC
>JAFYKS010000425.1 GCA_017537495.1 Bacillota bacterium
CTCAGAATGGAAGCAACTTCGGATGCAAGTCTACCTAAAGTCTTGCCTTCTGCATCTACAACGTACCACTTACGTTCTACTTCTGCAGGTTTTGCGATAAATGATTTCATTCGTCTTTTTCCCTTTCTTCTACCTACTGGGTTCTCTCTTGGAACTGGTTCGGCCTTGTCTACTGGGATTTCACTGCTTGCGGACAGCAAAATCTGGTTCGATATACTAAATCTTATTAGTTTGGGGTCCCGGACGGATTCCCATCCTGCGCCCCTGCACACACAGTGCGAATCTATTATATATCCAAACCGTTGGAAATGCAAGCTTTTTTCGCACATTCTGCAATATTTTTTTAATTATTTTTTCAACGGGTGGAACCATAAATACGATTCATTATGGCCTTCAGGTCCTCAACTTCCTCTTTACTTACTTCCACATTCACCGTCCTCTGTTCCCCCATGGAGTAATCTCACCGCAGCCTCCTGTGATGCAGGCGTCCGGTTCTATACACACCTGTGCCGCTGCTGTGCCGACAGTACACAGCACCAGACATAAAACAAGTAATAAGGTAATTGGGCTTTTCATAAATCTTTTCATTTCTGTTCCCCTTTCATTACTTTAGTTTATTGAGTTCAATCTTCATTTCTCCGTCATCATCCACTTCGATTCGGATGTTTTTCACGATACGGCTGCGGATATCCTGCAGTGCTGCCGGAGAAAGCGCTGTACGGAGATCAAAGGCTGCTGCCTTCAAAATCCGGTCCAGGTTATACTGAAAATCTTTCATCAGCGCGGTCTTCACTTCACGAAGAAGCAGCTGTTCTTTCAGTTCATCCCCTTCTTCCAGAGGGAAGTCATCCATGAAACAGTTCATAATGTTCTGTTTCTGCAGAACATTCTTCATTTTCTCACTGCAGTGCTCCCGTTCCATCACTACCAGAAAGTGTGCCTCAGGAAGAGCAGACAGCAGTCCGAAATAGTCTGAATCACTGGATACCAGTATGAAGGAGTCGATATTGTTTTTATAAAACTCCTTGCTTGTTTCAGCAGTAAGACGGATGTCTACCAGAGATTTATGAGTGAGAACACGCTCTGTAATAACCTGCTGAACCGGCACTCCAAGCTGCTTGCCGATACAGTTCCATGCTGCCGTCGTTCTGGTATCATTGAACAGAAGAATCTTCTCCACAGAGGAAAGCAGGTCCTGTCCCAGATATTCCAGGACTGCATGGAACCGGTATGGATCCGCATTTTCACAGTCCACGACGATGGCCGTACGGTTGCTGTCCTCCAGAAAGCTGCAGATGTTTTCTTTTGTATCGTCACTCATTACAGTTACATGGCCGGTATATGTAAAAGTGTCCCAGTTCCAGCTGTACAGAAGCTGCAGGAATCTGCTGTCATTATACAGAATATTCCCTTCATCATGAGGACGCCAGTTCATGTACATACGGTATGGATAACAGCTTTTGTTATTGTAATACAGGTCAGCAGCAGTCTTCGTTCCTGCTTCTGTAAGACCATCGGGCATAACGAACAGCTGCTTCAGGTAATCCCACTCCAGCCATGCAGGAAAAAGGACTTTACAGTTATTCACACGATCCTGGATCACACGGTTGAGCTCCACGATATACTCTGCTGCCCGGCGGCAAGTTGGAATTTTTACCCCCTGGCTTTCCAGATATTTCACGGATTCAAACGGAATGTATTCTGAAAATGATTCTAAATATACGGTGTTCTGACGCATGGTGTCATTGATTCTTTTAAAATTCAGCTGAAGGTTTGTACGGATGATACAGAGGTTTCTGAGAATTTTAGCTGCTTTGTTATATTCCAGCTGTTTAAAGATTTCAGCGAATAAAGTTCTGTCTTTATTTTCTTCCTCTGTGCAGAAAAATTTTTTATCTACCCCAAGTAAATATCCAACTTTAGATACGATATCATGGGAGCTGTTTGATAACATCATGGTGTGGTTCTCCTTTCGTTTATAACGTTTCATTTACTATACTGAAAGTATACTACCTGGGCAGATTACTGTCTGTGGGCTCACCTTGGGCCTCGATTCTTCCCAAAACTTCCATTTCCCTGCTTTTTCGCCATGAAAAAAGCCTGCATTTCTGCAGGCTCCCTTCGGGTTGCTAACCATATTTCTTACATCTTGGAGGTTTTATGCTCTTTCCAGGTAGAATCTCTGAGCCTCGTCACCATTCTGCTTCCAGAGAATGATTTTGCAGCCAGTTGTGCTTTTCTGTGCATTGGTTACGTCGATAATCAGGTTCGGATTTGCTTTATTGCGGAAGCGGACGCCGCTGCCGGATGCATGGCACTAACGGAGACGATCAACGCCCTGCTGCCCGAGCCGGTGATCGAGAATTATGTGATGATTGATACCGAGGGTCTGACGGTGCTGGACGGCGTGGAGAGTACCGAAGAAAACAGC
>JAFYKS010000426.1 GCA_017537495.1 Bacillota bacterium
ATACACCAACCCCCTTGGAACGGATCAGCTTGACTACCTGCTCAATCTTGGACTGAAGTGCTTTGCTGATATCCTTAAAGAGCAGATGTGCTTCATCGAAGAAGAATACCATGCGTGGCTTCTCCATGTCGCCTACTTCCGGCAGTGTTTCGAAGAGCTCAGAGAGCATCCACAGCAGGAAGGTTCCGTACAGGGTAGTATCGTTTACCAGCTGACGGCAGTCCAGAATATTGATGCTTCCGCGGCCGCTGAAGTCACCGCCGAAGAACCAGTCAGACAGGTTCAGTGCAGGTTCTCCAAAGAACTCTTCGCCGCCTGCTGCTTCCAGAGCAACCACGTGGCGGAGAATCGCAGTGATGGACTGCTTCGCCATGGCACCGTATTCCATAGCCAGCTCTGCATTGTGTTCGTTCACATACTGAAGCATTGCCTTCAGGTCTTTTGTATCAATCAGGAGAATATCCTGGTCATCTGCGATTTTGAAAATAATGGTCAGGATGGCAGTCTGGGTGTCATTCAGGTTCATCAGTCTGGACAGCAGCACCGGACCCATTTCAGAAATGGTGGTACGCACCGGAATACCCATGTTTCCGTAAATATCCCAGAAAGTGGACGGATATGCGTGATAATTAAATCCACACTCGGCCAGGCCAAAACGCTGAATACGCTTCTGCATGTCCTCGCTGTCTACGCCGGGACGGCACATACCGGACAGATCGCCCTTGATGTCCGCCAGAAATACAGGAACGCCTGCATCGCTGAAGGACTCAGCCAGCACCTTTAAGGTTATGGTCTTACCGGTACCGGTTGCACCTGCAATCAGGCCGTGACGGTTAGCCATCTTCGGCTCGATGCATACTTTTTCTCCATTGGAATCACCAATCCAGATTTTATTATTATAAAACATAAGTACCTCCTTATTTTACTTCGCCGTTAAGCAGGGAAATTACATTTTTCACCTGCAGTGCTGTGCCTGTCTTCAGGCATCCTTCATCGATAGTAAAACGGGAATTGTGCAGGTCTGCACGGTCACTCATTTCTTCATTGTAGCATCCCAGGTTGAAGAAGCAGGATGGCCGTTCCAGGGCAAAATATGCAAAATCTTCCGTTCCCAGGTTCGGGTGCTCCTGGCGGATTACATTTTCACTGCCCAGAAGCTGGATGGCATTCTTTTCTGCCACTTCCACTACTGCATCATCGTTTATCAGCGGACCGTAACTTTCCATCACAATGACTTCCGCTTCGCCTCCCATGGCAGCTGCCACGGATTGAGCAATGCTTTTCACAGATTCTCTGACAAATATACGCTGCTGCGGATCCAGTGTACGTATAATACCGTTCAGTGTAACGGTATCTGCAATCTGGTTTCTCACAGTACCGCCTTCAATCTTGCCGAAAGAAACGACAGCAGACTCTTCCGGTGCCACTCTTCTGCTGATGACAGTCTGAAGGGTATTCAGAATATTGGCCGCAATGATGATGGCATCCACACCCTTATCCGGATGTGCGCCGTGACAGCTCTTTCCTTTAACCCGAATATCGATCATGTCGGACGCAGCACAGGCTTTGCCATACTTCACAGCAATTTGTCCGCAGCGGTAAGCAGGACTCACATGAAGACCCAATACATAATCCACATGAGGGTTTTCCAGGCAGCCTGCTTCAATCATGCGCTCTGCACCGCCGATGGATTCTTCTGCCGGCTGGAAAAAGAATTTCACCGTACCCTGCAGCTCCTCCTTCATGGAAGCCAGTACTTTCGCTGTCCCCATCAAAATAGCAGCATGGGCGTCATGTCCGCAGGCATGCATGATTCCAGCCTTTTTCGATGCGAAAGGAAGACCCGTTTCTTCCTGAATCGGCAGTGCGTCGATGTCCGCCCGGACGCCAACCACAGGACCAGGCTTTGCTCCTTCCAGAACCGCCACAATACTGCATCCATCCAGAATCACGTCATAAGGTATTCCGTATTCCTCCAGTTTGGAAGCCAGATACTTCACCGTTTCTTCCTCATGCTCGGACACACATGGATTCTCGTGAATGGTTCTTCTGATTTCAATCAGTTCTTTCTCAAAATCTGCGCTTTCTAAAATGTCATTTACTTTCATAATTTAATACTCCACTGACCAGATTTTCTGTTATAATATATCTATTATAAAGAAAAAGCATATCATTTTCAACCAATGAACGCAGGATTCTGCAGAAAAGGAGAAGATACAACATGTTAATGGAAGAAAGAGTAAAACATCTCATCGCTGAATATTTTGATGAAATCGTAGCAATCCGCCGTGATTTCCACAAGTATCCGGAACTGTCCGAACAGGAAGAACGCACCATGGGCAAGATCAGTGAATACCTGACTGCATGGGGAATTCCTCACCAGACCAACATCGGCGGTCACGGTGTAGTTGGTATCATCGAAGGTAAGGCTCCACGTGCAGAAGGATACAAGTACGAAGCTGTCGGCATCCGTGCAGACATCGATGCTCTGCCTGTAACTGAAGAAGTGGTAAGGCGAAACGGAACAGTTGGTTTGATTCGGGCCTGTTCTGCCGG
>JAFYKS010000427.1 GCA_017537495.1 Bacillota bacterium
ATACGGAACCAGCTTGTAATCGGTATAGTTTCCCATCCCCTTCAGCAGAACGTAGGCAGTACCCGCATTGGAATTCTTTAAGTAAAACTTCTTATAGTCTATCCCTTCCGTCAGGGAAGAACCGTAAAGGCTGACATAAACAGCAGGTTCATGGATGCTTCCGTAATTATAAGTATAGCTGGCAGGCCCCATAACCGTAGCTGTAGCGTTGGTCAGAGACATGGCACCGGATGGTGCTGGTGCTTCGTTCAGATACATAAAGTTAACATCGATACGGCCGCTGTATCCATCGATATTTCCGCTGGAAGAATACTGCCACATATGATAGTCTCCTGCGTATTCCGTGAAAGTATCGTAGGAGGCCAGCCATACAGGCCATTTTCTGCCGATAGCCCTGCCGTCCACCGTATTATTCAGGAAATTTTTATTGGCATAAAATCCTGCCTCATATCCGGCTGCCTCAATGGTTTCGCAGAACTTCTCCGCATTTTCTGTCATTCGAATGCGGGAAAGTTGTGCATTTGTCAGACGGCCCGCACTGCCGCCGCTGAATTCATAGTCCATGTAAATCGGCAGATCCAGTTCGATTCCTTCAATCAGCTCCAGGGTATAGGCCGCTTCTGCATAGGCTTCCAGAGGATCCAGCGCCTGTGAGAAGAAGTAAACGCCGACCATCAGCCCTGCGTCTTTTGCAGCCTGAATATTCTGTCTGTAGTAATCATCCACAATCAGTTTTCCAGCCTGTCCGTATCCTCTTGCCCCCACACGGATAATGGCAAAATCTACTCCATCTGCCTTGGCCTTTTTCCAGTTGACGCTGGTCTTCTGGACATAGGATACATCCACCCCGTCCACGATGATGGCATTGGCAAATGCGCTGCTGTGCTTATAGGTCAGTCCCGTATAACGGGATACATTGCTTTCTGCTCCGTAGGCATCCGCAGCACCAGTTCCCAAAACCATCAGCAGCACTGCAGTCAGCAGCGCCAGAATGGACCGAAATGGCTGTTTCTTTCCCAGTTCTCTGTTCATCATAAAATCCCCCTTCTTATTCTCTCTGTATATAAAACGGCTGACCCAATGCTCAGGTCACATGTTTTCTGCAAATCCTTACTATCATAACATAAAAAGACCGGCAGGAAAACCGGTCTTTTCATATTTTACAGTCTGTTACTGTGCTTTAAATTCTTTCCAGTATCTGCTGTACATATCATCAGCTTCAGGTCCCAGATTTTTCAGAGTTTCGCAGCGTTCCAGAATTTCTTCATCCGGATTGAGAATCGGATTGTCGGTCAGATCCAGAATCTGCTTATTCGGAATCGCATAAGTCAGATATTCGAAGTTGAGGCGGGCAGAATTTTCTTCATACATGAAGTTGAGCCATTCATGAGCACCTTCCAGATTCTTTGCCCCCTGCGGAATCGCCCAGCAGTCGGTCCATACTTCCGTACCTTCCTTTGGAACCACGAAGTCCAGATCTTCATTTTCTTCCTGTGCATAGAGCACATCACCGGAAGCGATAACAGCCATAGCTGCAGATTCTCCGACCATCAGGTCACGGGCATTGTCGTTGGCATAGCTGTAAACCAGCGGCTTCTGCTCAATCAGCAGCTCTGTCATTTCCTCCAGCTCTGCTTCGCTTGTGGAATTCATGGAGTATCCCAGAATCTTACCGGCAATCATGTAACATTCACGAATGGAGTTCGGCATCATGAACTGCTGTGCATAATCCTCATCCCAGAGGATTTCCCAGCTGTCAGGCACTTCATCCATCAGTTCAGTGTTATAAATTATACCGTAAGTTCCCCAGGTATGCGGCAGGCAGTGTTCCATATCCGGATCAAATTCATCCACGAAAGCAC
>JAFYKS010000428.1 GCA_017537495.1 Bacillota bacterium
ATTCTGCTTCCATCCATCGGGACTGTCCGTCCTGAATCACTTCCACCGCAGCAATCCGCTTTCTTCCGTCTGCAAATGGTTCTTCCAGTTTTACATCCACAGCCCGGCTGCAGAAATAGATTCTGACCCCCAGTTCCTGCAGAAGTCTGCGGACTGCCGGTTCCACCAGTGCTGCATCATAAAACGAGGCATGCTCGTGCCCCGGAAAATCTACATTTCTATGTACCGCACACTGATCTGCAATTTCAAAAAGCTCCCCTGCTCCCATGTCCCGGTTTTCTTCTTCCGCTGTGAGTCGACCGTTATTCCGCATGATTCCGCCCACATTTCCCGCTCCCAGAAGAAGGTCCGTCTTTTCCAGCAAAATCACCTCAGCACCCTGTTTTGCTGCGGACAGAGCAGCCGCACAGCCTGCCCATCCGCCTCCTGCAATTAAAATCCTCTTCATAATAAGAACCCTCCCTGACTATATCTATGTCAGAAAGGGTTCTTTTAGACGAGGTTATGCTTCCTTCTTTTTCGTAATCCAGAGAACTTCCGGCGGCCGGTTTGGCTGGTTGACCATGTCCGTACGGATGCAGTGGTAAAGTCCCTTATCCAGAGATTTTGCCCAGTCGAGAACCTTCAGGCGCTCCAGGTACCCCTCGCAGTGGCCCTGATACATGGTGATGCACAGGAGACCATCCACTTCCAGCATTTTCAGTGCTGCCGCAAGCGCGTCCAGGGTGCTGCCTGACTCGGTGCTGACGGACTTGTCACCGCCTGGCAGGTATCCCAGGTTAAATACAATAACACGGGGCCGTTCCTTTATGTATTCAGCCATCTTTGCGTGGCTGTCATGAATCAGTTCCACGTTTTCCAGACCTTCTTCCTGCAGCCGGGCCCGCGTAGCCTCAATGGCACTTTCCTGTATATCAAACCCGTAGACTTTGGAAAAACGCTCCGCCAGCCAGAGGGTATCATGGCCGTTGCCGCATGTTGCATCCACTGCCGTTCCTTCCGGATCTGCATACTGCAGGCACATGGTCAGAGCCAGTGCAGTTGTATTTTTCAGTACATTCATAATCTTTTCCTCCACTTTTCACACTTACTGTTATTTTATCATGGCCCGGCTGCATTTGCAAAGCTTTACTGTCACGCCGTCCCCGTCAGTATGGCTGCAGGAGCCGCAGAGTCCCATGGCGCAGCACAGATTGGCCGGATTGGGCCGTATTACAAGCAGCTTCTGCCGTTCCGAAAGGCCGCTGCAGAGAAGCTCTGCATAATATGGACTGACCAGAAGAAGCACCGCTTTTCCTGCTTCTGTTTTCCGGCAGATGAGCTGGCGAAGATTCCTTTGTGTTTCATCCTCCTTCAGACACACCCGTTCATAGGGCATCCCCTCCAGATATTCCTGCAGAAACAGTGCCGGCAGTCCTTTATCGTCTAAATACGATATACAATAATCCGGCGGTGCCGCCCCTTCCAGCATATGTACCAGCGGTGCCGAAGCCACACCTCTTGCAATAATCAGTTCCGGCAGTTCCCTCATCTGTTCACTGCCGGGAAGACCGTTGTAATAAGGGCCGTTCATGTACCAGACGCTCTCCCGTTCTGCCGCCTCCATCAGATATCTCGTTTTCACGCCAGCATTCTTCACCAGAAATTCCAGAAATCCCGATTCACTCCGCAGAACGGAAAGGGGCGTCCGCCATCCAAAAGCCCCCGCCATCATATAAGTCCCCGCTCTCCTGCACTGCTCCACAAGCCCGGGAGATGCTTCAACCCGAATCACAGCAAGATCCGGAGCGAAGGATGTTTTGCTGAGAATCCGAAAAGCTGCAGGCTGGTCCCATGGATCCGGACGGATCATGCCGCCCTGCTGTATGTACTCGCTGTACGGACAGGTTCCCTGCCACCCGGCCCGGTCTTCACAGCTGCAGCAGCTTTCCTGCACCATGGTACAGGTATAGCACTGGCCGGTCTCCATCAGATGGCAGGGGCAATGTTCTGTTCCTCTGTCACTGCAGACATAGTTCATGCGGCATCCTCCTTTTCCTTCTCAAAATCATGCGTTTCTCCCAGTACTTCGAAGCCGAAATCCATCAAAGCATAGGCGTCAGCAAACCAGTCGCCGTCATTGAGCACCACGGCAATCAAACGGATATCGCCACGGGCTGCAGAAGCCACCAGAGTGCGCCCTGAGGCTTTGGTATAACCGATTTTGATACCGTTTCCGCCCTCATACTGAAACACGGTCTTGTTCTTATTCACAAAGGTTCTGCCTGCTTCTCCGACATCTTCGCTGCTCCACTTCCGGGCTGCCGCAATCCTGCGGAAATTTTCGTCCTTCATGGCTTCCCGGGCAATCACCGCCAGTTCCCGGGCTGTAGTATAATGTTCCGCATCATAAAGACCGTGAGGATTGACAAAATGTGTATTTTCACAGCCCAGTTCCTCCGCCCGCCGGTTCATCCGTTCCAGAAAGTTTTCCGTACTTCCGCCCAGAGCAGCCGCCAGAGCAGATGCGGCATCATTTCCCGACTGAAGCATCAGCCCATAGAGCAGTTCTTCCAGACAGACCCGCTCTCCTGTTTTCAGGTAGAGCGAGTAGCCCTCCACGCCTTCCGCTTCCTTCGGAACCAGAATCTCGCTGTCCAGCCCTATACCCAGCTCCCGGCAGATATCCAGTGTCACCATGGCCGTCATAATCTTGGTGGTGCTGGCCGGAGACATTTTCTTATCCGCGTTATATTCGTAGAGTACAGTACCGTCGGATGCATCGATAAGGATTGCACTTCCGGCAGAGATAGCCGGAGCCCTGGCTGAAACCAGTGTTAAATCAGGCGGTACAGAAACAGGGTCCATCACCATCCCTATCACTGTAACCGCCAAAAGAAAGCAAAAAACAGACAGCACACGTTTCCTGTTCATAGTTCATCCTCCGCACTCCGCCCTACACTGACAGTTTACGGAAAATGCAGGTTTCTATGCCGACTATTTTTGTAAAATTATAGAGAAGGCTCGTTTACAATCCCTGAGAAAAGTGCTACACTTTATCGTATCAAAGGAGATGCAATACTATGAACAGCCGTCTTTCTACAATAAAAACGATTATTATACTAGCCTGGCCGATTGTGGCGGAACAGCTGATGATGACCACAGTTCAGTATATCGACACCGCCATGGTCGGTTCCCTTGGAACTCAGGCCACTGCAGCAGTAGGTGCCACCGGAAGCATCAGTTTTATGCTTTTCAGTATTATGAACGGACTTGGCGTAGCGTTCCTTTCCCACATCGCCCGCGCCTGCGGAGCCGGCGACCGTGTTCGTGCCCGTGCCCTGGCATCTCAGGCTTTCATCATGGTTCTGACAGCCGGTACTCTGCTGACCATCATTCCTTTGGCACTCTCTTCCCGTATTCCAGTATGGGTACGTGCCGACGAGGCAATCCGGGATCTGACCAGAATCTACTTCATCATCGTAACAGCGCCCATTCTGGCCCGCGCTGCAACCATTATTTTAAGTGCATCCCTCCGTGCTGCGGGGGATACCAGAACACCGATGAAGGTGGGTATCATCGTCAACCTGACCAATGTAACTATGAACTTTCTGCTGATTTACCCAACCCGGCAGCTGACGCTTTTGGGATTCACTTTCACCATGCCGGGTGCCGGACTTGGTGTTATCGGTGCTGCAGCAGCCAGTGCATTTGCTTTCGTGGTAGGAGGAACACTCATCACTATCGTCTTCTGGCGCCATCCAATGCTTTCACCGAAGGGTCTCAAAATCCGTCCGGACATGACCATACTCGTGCCTTGCCTGAAGACGGCCCTTCCTAATATTTTGCAGCGATTTGGCGTTTCCATGGGCTTTGTAGCCTTTGGTACCATGGTAAATTCCCTGGGACAGGCATCCACAGCAGCAAATACCATCGCCAATACGGTAGAACAGCTCTTCTACATTCCAGCCTTTGGTATGCAGACGGCATCCTCCACCCTCATCGGCAATGCCTACGGAGCCCGGGACGGAAAGCTGATGAAACAGTACGCCTCCCTCTTTATGCCGATTCAGGTTGCAATCATGTTTACAGCAGGTCTGCTCCTGTTTATTGCGGCACCATTCCTCATGAGTCTCTTCTCAAGGAGTCCGGAAGTCATCGCCATGGGATCAACAGTGCTGCGTATGGTTGCTGTGTCCGAACCGTTCTATGGTTTCTCTGTTATCACCGAAGGTTTCATGTTCGGTGTGGGCAAAACCAAACCGCCTTTCGTTTACAATATCATCGGCATGTGGGGTGTGCGCATCACTTCCACCTATGTCTGCACCCAGATTCTCGGTCTTGGCCTGATTGCTGTCTGGGGCTGCATGATTGCCCACAACATGGTAATTTTCTGTATCTATGCAGTGATATACACCCGCCAGCTGTGGAACCCGCTGCGGCATAAAACAGCCGTTAAAGCTTAATGAAACAAAGGAGAACGAAAATGAAACATTCAATTTTAAGAATCCTCAGCATGGTGCTGATCCTCACCCTGCTTGCTACGTCAGGAGCCATGGCGTTTGAGTTTAAGGATACGTTCTACAGTCCAATAGAAATAGACACTTACCATAATGAATTCTGGAAAGAAGTCGAAAGAATCAGTACAATCAGTATATCAGCTGCAGAGTTTCAAAAGCTAAAGCCTTCATTCAGCAAATTTTCATTTGTTACACAGAAGTACCATGAAAACAATCCGCAATATGCAGTTAAGTTAGTTGCGCTTCCAGGATTTGAAGAGTTTCTGGAGAAAGAAAATTATCCCGGTTACAGATTCGTCTACATTTACACATCACCAACAATAGACGGTGAATACACTCAGTCCGATTTTGCAAGATTTGACTTTGGCGGGTATGACTACGCCGAAGGCTGTGCTGTATTCCAACATATGGACTTGAAAGGACAAAATTATGCTAAAATACAGTATCGTATCGACATCAGCGACAAAGCCGTTTATTCTCAGCTCTCAGATCCTGTAAAAATTCCCGTTAAAACCGCATCCAAGCCTTCCGTAAAGCTATACAAGATTTCCTCTTCTGAATTCTTTGCTGAAGTTTCTAAACAATCCAAGGAAACCCGTGTCCTGCAGATTCGTGAAAAAGGTACATCAAAATGGTACTCTCTTTCTAAATCTCCATTGGTGAAATCCTATGAAACAAGAAATACCGGGTATCTGTTGAAGATGGCTTCTTCCAAAGATTATGAAGTCCGTGCCCGCAACTACATCAAGACAAATGGAAAAAAGGGTTACAGTGATTACGTTTATGCAAAAGAATACTCCAATTTAAAAGCAAAAGTTTCTGATATCAGTTTCCTGCGCTATAATAAGAATAGTTACATGTTGACCATAACCGATTGGGATAATCGAGAGCTTTCCGATTATAAATACAACGTTCAGGTTGCCTACCGAAAGTCCGGAACAAGCAAGTGGAGTTATACCACTGCTATCGAGTACGATTCCGATTTATACAGACGTGGCTGGAGCATGCCGGCCAAATACGGATATGAATACAAGTTCCGCATTTATGAGCCTATACTTCCGGATAAAAAAGTAAAGGGCTCCTGGTCCAAGGTATTTAAATGCACCAATAAATCCGCTTCCTTCATCAACGAGGCCAGCATACGTGACACTACATCCGACCATCTTATCTACGATCATAGCAAAACCTATGAAGAAAACTACGCACGACTTCAGAGCCGTATTCCAAAGTATAATCTTCATCTCCTCACAGAGGAAGGCTTGAAATTAAATTATGCTGACGTAGTTGCCTATACAGTAAAAGTTGACCGCAGCAAGGAAAACAAAAATCTTGTAGGTGTCCATGTTTTTGGTTCTCAGTACTGGGAGGAAATCCTTGAAATCCTCTGCTTCTATGCAGAAGATAACGAAGTAGGATACGCACTTCTCGGCTGGTGGAAGGCAGCCTGCGACTATGGTGCTGCCAACAGCGACTACTTCGGCTTCAAGGATGTGAAGTCAACCAGGAACGGTTTCATCATGGAAATGAACGGTCAGCAGATTGAAGTAGAACATGTCGATAACGGTACCATATACTGGTTCAATATGAACGACTAAATTGGCATTTATACATGTAAAAAGGCGGACCCGCAGGTCCGCCTTCTTCTATTTCCGTATTCTTTTAAAACTCAAACTTAATCTGTCCTGAAGCTACCGGATCTTCATCTTCTACTTCGTTCAGATCCGCATCCACAGCCATTACGCCTTCCACGTCATCAATCGGCGGCAGTTCCTTCAGAGAACTGAAGCCGAAGTTCTTCAGGAAAGTATCTGTAGTTCCGTAGAGAATCGGACGGCCCACAGCTTCGGAACGGCCCTTTTCACAGACCAGATCCTTCTTCATGAGACCTTCCATAACACGATCACACTTGATACCGCGGATGGCTTCAATTTCACCTTTGGTTACCGGCTGCTTGTATGCCACGATGGCCAGCACTTCCAGCGCAGACTGGGACAGGCGGCGCGCCTTCACAGGCGTACACAGACGCTCGATGTAGTCCGCATTTTCCTCTCTGGTCACAAACTGGAATGTTTTGTTGATTTCGCGGATTACGATACCGCGGCCTTCCTGCTCATACTCTTCCTGCAGTTCTTTAAACAGGTCATAGGCTTCCTGTTTCGTAATATCAAATACATCTGCCGCCGCTTTTACATCCAGCGGCTCGCCCCATACAAACATCATGGACTCGAAAGCAGATTTCATGCTCTTTTTACTTGCCACCCGGCACCTCCTGTTTCTTCTTTCCCATTAATTCTTCCTCGTAGCCGTCCGGCAGACCCGGACTCGGAATATCCAGACTCACCGTGCCGTCCACGTTTTGACCGGCAGAAACCTGAATGTCACCGTAGGTTGAGGACTGCTCCACATGAACGATACGGTTCTTGGCCATTTCCAGCAGAGACACAAAGGTCACCACCACATCGTAGCGGTCCTTCTTATTGTGAATGAATTCCTTAAAGCTGAAGAACTGGCCGATGCTCTTTTTCAGCACGCCTGCGATATAGGAAATACGTTCTTCCATACGGGCACGTTCCCTCTCGATACGGGTGTAATGTTTCCGCACGGAATCCACCTTCTGCTTCTTCTGGATGAAGAGGTTGAAGGCCTGTGCAAACTGTGCCAGATCCAGACGCAGGTATTCATCCGGCTCCTCCAGATAGGCGGAAATGTCTTCCTGAGGCTTTTCGTAGATATGGGAGCAGCGTTCTTCCTGTTCCGCCAAAATCTCTGCCGCCTGCTTGAACCGCTTGTATTCCAGCAGACGCTGTACCAGTTCGGTTCTCGGGTCTTCTTCCACCACACCGCCGCCTGTGGCATCCACCATACGGGGCAGAATCATTTTTGATTTTATTTCAATGAGGGCCGAAGCCAGCACCATGAATTCGGAAGCCACATAGACGTCGGTTTCCTGCATGGTCTGAATGTAGGCCAGATACTGGCTGGTAATTTCACTGATTTTGATGTCATAGATGCTCATCTGTGCATTTTCAATCAGGTAAACCAGCAGATCAAAAGGTCCCTCAAAAGTCTGCAGTCTAACTTTATAACTCATTTATATCTCTCTTAACTTTCTTTGCTTTCCAGATAGTTGTAGAAGAGCAGGGCTCCTACTACAATTACGCAGCCCACCACTTCGTTTACGGTTGGAATCTGGCCCAGGGTAACCACTGCAATCAGAGTACAGAATACAGGGTCCGCAGTTTCCCAGGTGGATACGTACAGGGAGTTAACATGTCCCATACAGATGTTGAACACCGCATGTGCCCCCATCTGGCAGATAATCGCCATCATTGCCACATACAGGTAATCAGTAAAGGTATATCCCAGCAGCGGAGTTCCTGTTCCGGCCGCTGCAGCAATGAAGCAGATCAGGCATGCGGAGAACACCAGCAGGATGTAGATGTCGCCGTCCACACGCTTTCTCACGTAGCCGCCCACAGCGAAATACAGGCCCATGAAGATACCTGCAGACAGTCCCAGCAGATTTCCTGCCAGCTGACCGCTGGTCAGAGCCGCCAGGTCAAATCCCATTACCACAGCACCGCCGCAGAGGGCAATTGCGATAGCTGCTACAGACTTCCAGGATACCTTCTGCTTCATAATCAGAACGGTTACCAGCAGTACAGCCAGCGGATGGAAGGATGCCAGCACGGCCGCACTGGCCACATTGGTCATCTTTACAGCATTAAACCAGCTGAAATAGTGGATAAACAGGAACAGGCCGGACAGACAGCACCAGAGCAGATCTGTCTTGCTTACAGCCTTCAGCAGCGCCTTCTTTTCCGGATTCACCAGTACAGGAATCAGGAAGAAAGGCAGCACCAGTGTTAAACGCCAGAAGCCGATTCCGATGGCCGGAATGGCAGTCATGGCACTGAGAGAGCCGGAACATGCACCGCAGATTACAGCGATGATTACGGCGATTTTTGCATGTTTTGCGATAAAATTCACTTCAGACGCACCTCTTATTCAAACAGTTTGCGCAGGTTCACATCGTATGGAGGGTAAACCACTCCCTTTTCGGTTACTACTGCAGTGATATATTTATGGTCAGTTACGTCGAAAGCAGGGTTATAGGTCTTAATACCTTCCGGTGCCATCGGCTTTTCGTACCACATCTTATAGATTTCTTCTCCGTTGCGCTGTTCGATGACAATTTCATCACCGGTCGGAGTATCCAGATCGATGGTGGAAGTCGGAACGAACATATAGAACGGAATTCCGTATTCCTTAGCCAGAATTGCCACGCCGGAAGTACCGATTTTGTTGGCACCATCCCCGTTGGCCGCCATACGGTCACAGCCTACCACGATGGCATCAATCCAGCCGTTTTTCATCACGATGGAGGCCATGTTGTCACAGATCAGAGTTACGTCGATACCGGCACGGTTCAGTTCCCAGCTGGTAAGGCGGGCACCCTGCAGCAGCGGACGTGTTTCGTCAGCAAATACCTTGAAGCCATATCCCTTTTCATGGCCCAGGTACAGCGGTGCCAGGCAGGTGCCGTACTTGGCAGTTGCGATGGTTCCCGCATTGCAGTGGGTCAGAATCCCCATGCCCGGCTTCAGCAGGGAGAGTCCGTGTTCCCCCATGGCCTTGCATGCCGCCACGTCTTCTTCATGAATACGGCGGGCTTCTGCCTTCAGGACTTCCTTGGTCCAGTGGATCTTGCGTTCTTCATCATTTCCCGGTGCCGCGTCGCAGCCTTCCAGGTAGTCTTCCATGGTCTTCACCATGCGCTTCAGTGCCCAGGACAGGTTCACTGCAGTCGGACGGGAAGAGTTGAGGTAATCAGCCACTTCCTTTACCTGCACCGCAAAATCTGCCGCAGTCTCAGCCTGCAGATTGCGTACGGAAATGTACAGGCCCCATGCAGCCGCCACACCGATAGCCGGAGCACCTCTCACCTTCAGCTTGAAGATGGCATCCCACACATCTTCCTTGGTTTCCATTCCAATATATACTTCTTCACCCGGCAGTCTGGTCTGATCCAGAATCAGCAGAGCATCGTCCACGTACCGTACCGGTACAATATCATCGAACTTCATATGTATCTCCTTTTATGATTAATATAACTGCGGTGCTTCGCCCATAATTTCTTCGGTCTGGTCTTCTGCCACAGCTGCCAGGAACCGCAGATAGTCAGCATAGTCCATGATAGGTTCATTGCTGTAGAGACTGAGTGCTCCTGCGATTTCTTCATACTCAGGCGGATTCATCAGCATGGCAATCATGGACGCATTGCCGAAATCATCATTTTCCCAGTAGAAGTTTTCATCGCCGGTAATATACCATACTACATCAGAGTTACTGTACATTCCCAGATAGAAAGCCAGGTCTGTCATTTCACTCCAGATTTCTCCGGCAGTCTCATCACTCGGCTCCCATTCCACGCCTTCGATATACTCATCCTGGGAACTCATATCCAGATTTCCGTAGAAGTCATAGAGATGGCAGTTTTCTGTGATATGATCCATCCATTTAACAGCCTCAGGGTCAAGTACATGCTCTGCAGGTTCCAGTTCCTGCACCGCATACTCCGGTGTGGCCTGCTGGAAAGAAAAATCATCTGCGATGTTCATAATCATGGAACCGCAGGCTGTAACCAGGGAACCGAAGAGAGACAGACTGATTACGGCAGTGACGATGATTTTCGCCAGCCTGGTATTGCCGTTTCCGCTGTCTTTGCTTTCCCCCGCGCCTTCCCGCACATGATCCAGCAAACCTCCCAGCATGGTCTTCAGATCTTCCAGACCCGCAGGAAGTTCCAGAAGAGGGTCCTTCGCCTCACAGTTTTTCGCATGGCGCTCAAACTTACGCTTCAGACCGGCAATGGCATCTTCCCCTGCGTCTTCGGCATCCTTCCACTTCTCAAAATGTGCATCCCTCTGCGCTTTTGTAGCCGGTGCAGCTCCGCCCACCAGCACGTTGTAGGCATGACGGATCTGGTCCTTCTTCCGTGCCACGTATTCCGGGTCATCGGCATAGTCCGGCAGTGCCAAACGGCGCATATGCCTGTCGTAGGCCTTCTTTATATCTGCGGTACTGGCCCCTTCCCGCACACCAAGCACTCGGTAATAATGTCTTCTGTCCATATGCATTCTCCAATCCTTTTTTCAATACCCTTTGGATTACATACTATATCACGATAATTATACCACAGAAGCCCTTTCACCGCAAACAAAAAGGGCAGATTGCTCTGCCCTCTTCCAAACTTATTTTTATTTATTGCTTTCTACGAAACGTTTGATTTTCTTCGCAGTAGTCTTTTCAAAATCTTCTTCTCTCAGTTTGATCTTCTGAATTCGTTTGAACAGCGGCAGAGTCTTGTTGATCTTATCCACTTCTGCCCACAGCAGTTTTTCCACCTCAGCAGAATCTGCTGCTTTTTCTTCGCCAAGAGCCAGTGCCACTTCTTCTTTGTCCGGAATGATGGTCGCCGCAATCACATCGTTATTGGAGCTGCCTTCTTCTGTACCGGCCCATACCAGAGACTCTGCTACATAAGGGATTTTGCCCAGCAGATATTCCAATTCTTCCGGGAATACATTCTTCCCATTTGCTGTGATGATGACATTCTTCTTTCTTCCTGTGATGTAGATAAACTTTTCAGAATCCACATAACCCAGGTCGCCGGTATGGAACCATCCATCCTTCAGAACTTCTGCAGATGCTTCCGGCATATTGTAATAACCCATCATGATGTTGCGGCCCTTCAGGCAGATTTCTCCGATGCCGTTTTCGTCCGCATCGGCGATTTTCACTTCCATTCCCGGCAGCAGATGGCCTACAGAGGCATTGCGCATAAACTTGTGGCTGCCCGGATTCAGTGCTGCCATCGGTGCACATTCAGTCAGACCGTAGCCCTGAATCGCAATGAAGCCCAGATCGTTGAAGAAGGTCAAAATATCCGGGTCAATGGCTGCACCGCCGGAAATGATGATGCGCATCCGTCCTCCAAATACCTTGTAGATATCCTTCAGCAGTTTCCGGTTCAGGTCCAGACCCACTTTGGAGGTCAGGCGGTTCACTTTCATCACCTTTTCCACCAGGCCTTCCTTACCGCCCTTTCTGATGTTTTTAATGATACTCTTATACAGAGTTTCTACAATCAGCGGAACACCCAGGAAGATGGTCGGCTTTACTTCCTGCAGGTTCTTTACGATGTATTTCAGGCCTTCGCAGTACGCGATAGAAGCCCCCTTATACAGCGGCATCAGGAAGCCGCAGGTACATTCATAAGTATGGTGAATCGGCAGTACAGAGAAGAAAATATCTTCCGGATGAACTTTTACCAGGGTCGGTGCCACCATCAGATTGTCGCAGATATTGCGGTGGCAGAGCATTACGCCCTTGGCAATGCCGGTTGTTCCAGAAGTAAACAGAAGAATGCTCATGGCATCCGGATCGATCTGTGCATCCAGGAAGCAGCGTTCCCCTTCCTTTACCATCCGGCGGCCGTCTTCCACCAGATCATTCCAGCTCAGTACGCCCTCTGCAGATGCTTCAGCATTCATGTTTACCAGCAGTTCCAGATTGGTCTCACCGCTTTCCGCCATGTTCCGGAACATCTTTTCAAACTTTTCCGTAAACAGAATTGTGGTTACTTCCGCTTCAATAATCAGCTGTTTCAGATCTCTTGCAGCAAGTTCCTTATCCAGAGGCACCACCACACCGGTACCGCAGACTGCAGCCAGATAGCTGACTGCCCACTGGTAGCAGTTTTCACCGATGACACCGATACGCTTGCCGGTCTGTCCGCGCTTCATCAGTGCAGTACCCAGACCGTTAATATCATCCATGGCCTGGTTGTAAGAAATTTCAGTATACCCCTCATCCTTGCGGAACTTCTGCATGAACGCAGTCTTTTCCCCATAAAGCAGTGTGCTGGTTTCCATCATCTGCTTCAGTGTCCAGATTGGGCGGCTTTCTTTGTATGCGATGTATTTGTTCTTGCTGGTGTTCAGATTTTCGATTACCTGCTCCGCCTGCAGTTTTGCATTACGGAGCTTCAGGTCTATATTCTTTTCATTGTTTTCCATTGTCATATCCCTCTTGATTCCTTTACGAAAAATAGTTCAAATTTTTTAACTATTTTTTCACTTTAACATTAACTCACGTTTCTGTCAAACCTTTTTTTATAAAAAAAAATACCTGCAGCAATCTTTGCTGCAGGTATAGTGTACCCGTTTTTTAGTTTTCTTCCTGTGTAAATTCCTTCGGATCTGTGATAAAGAAGGATCCAACGCATGCCAGTGCCGCCACACCGACTAAGATCCACATAACGATTGGCAGACCGTTAGTGTCAGCGATTTTGCCCAGAATTGGAGAAACCACGCCGCCGAAGCTGTTTGCCAGACCCATGGTGATGCCGGAAGCCAGACCGATATGGTTTGGTACGAACTTCTGGCCCAGCGCTACAGACGGGCTGAAAGCAAAGTTCAGGAAAATCGCACATGGAATCACCAGAATGGTGCACAGAACTACGGAGCGGGACAGTGCGAATACCGCCAGACATGGCGTCAGCATCAGCAGACCGAAACGGATGGTTTTGCTGAAACCGAAACGGTCAGCCAGATAGCCGCCCATCAGGGTCGCACAGGCACCAGCCAGTGCCCAGAGAGTGGTGATGGAGCCGGATAATGCTTCAGACTGCATCAGCACGTTCATGTAGAACATCGGTACGAAGGTGCTCATGCCCACGGTGATAATAGAGCGCAGGAACGCAACTCCGGTCAGTTTCAGGAATGCCTTCCAGTCATCTCTCTGTCCGGATGCCATAGCCGCCTTGGTGGCCTGAATTCCTTCCGCCGCAAATTCTTCCAGACGTCCGTGCTGTGTCCACATAAAGCCTGCCATCAGCAGAACCGGAACTGCCAGCAGGCCGGTACCGCGCAGATCACCACCCATGAGAGTAATCCCTGCTACCG
>JAFYKS010000429.1 GCA_017537495.1 Bacillota bacterium
CGATACCGTAAAGGCTGGCAAAGAAACTGTTGTTGCTATTGTCGACTGCCGCATGGGTGCAGCTGACGGTGCCAACGAAATGAACTTTGGGGATGCGGGTGCTGCATTCCTCTTCGGCGATACCGATGTCATCGCTGAAGTTACTGCTACATACAGTATGTCCGCTGATTTCCATGACTTATGGAGAGACAAGGATGACAAGTTCGTAAGAAGCTGGGAAGACCGTTTCCCTTACGAAGAATTTTATGGCAAAATCGTACCACAGACTGCGAAGAAGATTATGGAACAGGCTGGACTGACTCCTGCTGACTTTGCGAAGGTAATCCTCTACGCACACACTGAACGTTACCAGCAGCAGACTGCCATGGCCATGGGCTTCAAGCCGGAACAGATCCAGGACGGCAACTATAAGATGGTTGGTAATGCGGGCGCTGCCTGTGCTCCACTGATGCTGGTAGGTGCATTGGAAACAGCAAAGCCTGGTGACAGGATTCTGTATCTGGGCTACGGCGAAGGCTGTGATGCCATTATCTTTACTGTAACAGAAGAAATCGAAAAGCTGGCTGTCCGTCCTACTTTAACCAAGTGGATCAACAGAAAGAAAACAACCATGAATTATGAGAAGTACCTGCGCTGGAAGGCAATGATGTCCTATGAACCTGCACGCCGTCCTAAGCCTATGCGTTCTTCTCTGCCGGAATATTACCGTATTCCTGAAAAGAACCTGGGTCTGTACGGAAGCATCTGCAGAAAGTGCGGAACTCCACAGTTCCCACCTACCAGAATCTGCGTAGAATGCTGTACTAAGGATGAACTGGATCTGTACCGCTTCTACGGTCACAGAGCATACATCAAGACCTTTACAGTAGACTATCTGGCAGACTCACAGGATTCTCCAAATATTGCAGTCGTAGTAGACTTTGAAGGCGGCGGCCGTCTGTTTACCTATCTGGTAGACTGCGAACTGGATCAGATTAAGGTTGGATGTGAAGTAGAAATGTCCTTCCGCTGCCTCCAGACCGTGGATGGCATCCACACCTACTTCTGGAAGGCTGTTTTAAAACAGGAGGTGGAATAAATGGCAGGTATCAGAGATAAAGTTGCTGTAATCGGTATGGGCTGTACCAAGTTTGGTGAACGTTTCGACTGCAGCATGGAAGACTTAATGGTGGAAGCGGTAGATGAATGTCTGGCTGACTCCGGTATGGAAATTGACGATATCGATGCATTCTGGTTTGGTACCTACTCTTCCGGTCTGGCTGGCGATACCCTTACCAACCGTCTGAAGATTCAGTACAAGCCGGTAACCCGTATTGAAAACAAGTGCTGTACCGGTACTGACGCATTCAGAAATGCCTGCTATGCAGTAGCATCCGGCGCATGCAATGTAGCTATGGCAATCGGCTGTGAAAAGCTAAAAGACGGAGGCTACAGCGGCCTGGCCATTCCAAACTGGGAACAGGACCGTACCATTCCGGACCTGTCCGCACCAGCCATGTTCGCTCTGTCTGCGACTGCATACATGGCCAAGTATGGTCTTACTGAAGAAGAAATGCGTAAGGCATTAAGCTCCATCGAATATAAGAATCACTTCAACGGTTCCCGCAGCCCGAAGGCTATGTTCCGTAAGCCGGTACCGTTTGACAAAATCCTGAACTCCCCATACATTGCATATCCTCTGACTCTGTATGACTGCTCCGGTGTTTCCGATGGCTGTGCATGTGCCATCATCGTTCGTACAGAAGATGCACCGAAGTACCGCAAGGACCCAATGTATGTAAAGGCACTGCAGGTTATTGGCGGTCCTGCACACAGTGAAAAGCACCAGAGCTACGACTTCGCTACCATCGTGGAAAATGCCAAGGTAGCACAGCTGGCATACAAGGAAGCTGGTATTGTAGACCCTCGTAAGGAAATCTCTCTGGCAGAAGTACATGACTGCTTCTCCATCACAGAACTGCTGCTTTACGAAGACCTGGGCTTCAGTAAGCGCGGCGAAGGCTGGAAGGACGTTATGAACGGCGTATTCAACCATGACGGTGAGCTGCCAGTTAATATTTCCGGCGGTCTGAAGTCATTCGGTCATCCGATTGGCGCAACCGGTATCCGAATGATTTACGAATCCTGGCTCCAGTTCCATGGCAAAGCAGGCGAACGTCAGCGTGACAACATGAAACTGGGTCTGACTCATAACATGGGCGGTACCCCTTACTCCTGCGTAGCTGGTATTACCATCGTAGGCTGTGAACTGGGTTAAAAGAAAGTGTATGATATTTGAAACGAAAAACAGGACAGCATGTCCTGTCACTGAGTTGGAAGTTGTGTTAACAGAATTATACGATGCAGAAGGCGGCTGAAGCTGCCAGGCAGATGTGTGTCTGATCAGTCTAACCTGCAGTCATGCCTCAGACTGCGGAGAAGCCCAGTATTCCTCAAACTGTCTCCTCATTTCAGATATACTCTGATGCAAATAACTTCTTCTAAACTTTTCCTCAGTTTAGCCGGGTGTATTACACCCGGCTATTTCATTATTATCTACTCAAACACAGTCCGCAGTTCAATGGTATCCGGGAGCTCAGTCAGTTCTGTCTCCGCCACCTGATACGGGTAGGTTATGACCTGAGCCACTGCCTCTCCTGCCGGCGGATCTTTGAACAGGGCTGTGACAACAAGGTTTGTTCCCTTATCTGTCTTTTCCAGCTTCATTTTGTCAATGGCAATCTCAAATCCAGCCGTAGGCTTTTCCCCCCTGGTAGCCAGCACATAAACTTTTCCGTCTATAACACATCCAAGGGCCCGTTCCAGTTCCCTGTACTGAGGGATCACGTCCGTAACAATGGCCTGCGGAATCTTCTCCTCTTCCAGTACCGTAAATTCCACCTGACGGCCTCCGGTCACCTTATCCAGTGCTCCGCTGCCTGCAAGCATATATCCGCCTCCGCCCAAAAGTCCAAGAAGCAGCAGCACAGCACCTACCCTCGTCAGATTTCTGCGTGAAAATATTTTGCCCCGCCGTTCTCCGTTCATAATCAATTCCCCCTCTTCCGCCCAAACTCCCTATACTCTATGTCCTTCCTCCCGAAAATAGACCGGAAATCCACATAATAAAAAATCCGGAAAGCAGGGAGCCTGTGCTCCCTGCCTTCCGGATCTCATTTTTATGTAATATGGAGTTTTTCGGACTATCTCAGACCCTTTACTGCCTTTACGATATCAGCTGCAGTCATGCCGTACTTTTCCTTCAGTTCATCTGGCTTACCGGATTCACCGAAAGTATCCTGCTGGCCAACCATTGCCATCTTTACAGGGCACTTCTTAACTACAACTTCTGCTACAGCACTGCCCAGACCGCCGATTACGGAGTGTTCTTCTGCAGTTACGATGGCACCTGTTTCCTGAGCAGCCTTCACGATGATTTCTTCATCTAAAGGCTTGATGGTGTGCATGTCGATAACGCGTACATCGATGCCTTCTGCAGCCAGTTCTTCTGCTGCAATCAGAGCTTCGTTTACCATGAAACCGGTCGCAATTACAGTAATGTCCTTACCTGCGCGAACCAGGTTGCCCTTACCCAGTACGATTTCATCGTCTTCA
>JAFYKS010000430.1 GCA_017537495.1 Bacillota bacterium
AATCATCTGGGCAGAGACCTCGATACCACGCTTTGAGAGGATCTGCTTTGCCATGCCGCCTGCAATACACAGAGGAGCCGTCAGACGTCCGGAAAACCGTCCGCCCCCACGCAGATCCGCATCTTTGCCGTCCTTCATCATGGCTGCAAAATCCGCATGCCCCGGCCGCGGCACATCCCGCAGACTGTCATAGTCAGAAGAACGCTGTGCCGTATTTTCAATGACTGCTTCTATAGGACCATCCAGAATCCGCAGGATGCCTTCTCCGCAAGGCTCCACGCCTGACAGAAATACCGGCACATCCGGCTCCTTACGGCCTGTTGCATATCGTTTTCCGGCTGCACCACGGCGAGCCATGAATTCCTGCAGCAAAGCCTGGTCTATGATTTCACCGGCAGGAAAACCCTCGGCCCGCATCGCCATGGATGGACCATGAGAAGTTCCGCTGATGCTAATCTTCAGTTTATTTCCAAAGGTACTGCTCATAATAATTTTTCCCTTTCTTCAAAGAATCCCGGATAGGATTTGTTCACCGCCTCTGCACCCAGAATGTTCACAGGTTCGCAGCACAGAATTGCTGCCACAGAAGCACTCATCACAATGCGGTGGTCTCCAGCTCCGCCCACCGTGCCGCCCTGCAGTCCGCCTTCACCATGAATCAGTAGAAAGTCTTCTCCCTCTTCCACGGAAGCGCCAAGTGCTGTCAGCATGGCAGTCACGGTGGCAAGACGGTCGCTCTCCTTGATGCGGAGCCGCCCCGCGTTATAAATCTTCGAGTCACCCTGTGCTGCTGCAGCAATTACACTGATAATCGGCACCAGATCCGGAATATCCTTTGCATCAATGTCACAGCCCCGCAAAGCACCGTCAGCCGGTCTGCTGCAGGTTACACTTCCTGCTGCTGCATCCTCTGTCACAGAAGCTCCAAAACGGCGTAGAACATCACAGATGGCCCGGTCTCCCTGTACAGAACTCAGGTTCAGACCGGTCACGGTCACAAGCTGTCCGCCTGCCGCACCCGCTGCCAGCCAGAACGCTCCATTGGACCAGTCACCCTCTGCTGCAAGCTTTGCAGGGCCGCAGTAAATCTGCCCGCCCGGGATTTCAAAACGGACACTTTCACCGCATTCAGGCTCTTTTTCATGAATCAGAATGCCGAAATCTTTTAGCACATCCAGTGTAATGTCAATATACGGACGGGATTCCACATTCCCGGTCAGCTTCAGTACACTGTCACCCTCCAGAAGCGGAAGCGAGTACAGAAGTCCGCTGATAAACTGGGATGATACACCTGCCTCAATGGTATATTCACCTGCAGACAGTTTTCCGCTGCAGACCAGCATATTTTCTTCATACCGGAAGGAAACTCCATGAGGCTCCATTGCCCTCAATAAAGGCTCCATAGGCCGCTGCATCAGCCTTCCATGGCCTGTGAACCGGGTTTCCGTCTGCAGCCCCAGAGCCGCACATAACGGCACCATGAAACGCAGTGTGGTACCGCTTTCGCCGCAGTCCAGCACGCCTTCCCGGCCTTGCAGACCGGCAATCACACGTTTTGTAGCCCGGATATCCTCGCTGTCATTTTCCAGCAAAATCTCCGTCTTTCCGCCTCCTGTCAGCCCTGCCAGAAACGCCCCCAGCAAAATACGGTGCGCATAGGATTTAGACGGAATCACTTTTACGGAACCTGACAGTTTCCGGTTATCTAACGTAATATTCATAAGCTATGCCTCCCCTGCCAGCAGTTTCTGTGCATTGCTCACACTCATCCTGCGGATGATGCAGCAGCCGATTTGCTTCGGCACGATCAGGCTGATTTTCTTCCCTTCAATTTTTTTATCAGAAAGCATTCCATCAAGAAGTTCTTCCATGGTAAACGGAGCTTCCACCGAAAGACCGTAAGCAGTCAGCAGCTCTCGCAGCTCTTCAGCGATACCTGCCTGGCAGATGCCCGCCTTTTCAGCAGCCTCTGTTACAATCGCCATTCCCATGGCTACCGCAGCACCATGACTGATTTCAAAGCCGCTCTTTTTTTCGATGGAATGTCCCACCGTATGTCCAAAATTCAAAATATTGCGGATTCCCTTATCCAGCTCATCCTGAATTACAATCTCACGCTTAATGTCTACGCAGCAGCTGATCACATCGGTAAGAAGCGCTGTGTTCTTCCGCTGCTCCGGCTCTGTCAAAACATGATTCTGAAGATTTTCGAAGAGTTCTCCATCCCAGATCATGCCGTACTTAATTACTTCTGCGCACCCATCGGCAAATACCGATGCATCCAGAGTTTCCAGAGTATCCGTGTCCATAATCACACAGGCAGGCTGTTTGAAAGCTCCTGCCAGATTCTTACCCTCCGGCAGGTTAATGGCTGTTTTGCCGCCTACAGAAGAATCCACTGCAGCAAGCAATGTGGTCGGAAGCTGAACAAATTCAATTCCCCTCTGATACGTAGCTGCCAGGAAACCGGAAAGATCTCCAACTACGCCGCCGCCCAGGGCAAATATCACATCACTGCGGCTCACACGTTCTGCCGCCATAAAGGACAGCAGACGCAGATACTGCTCTCCGGATTTTGCCTCCTCTCCTGCCGGAATCACTGTTTTCAGCACATGAAATC
>JAFYKS010000431.1 GCA_017537495.1 Bacillota bacterium
AGCGGAAAGCGTGTACTTATGGGAACCGGAATTCTGGCCGATAAGGACGTGGACGCCGTTCTGGGACATTTTGCAAATATTACAAAAGACTTCGTACTGACAGAACCGGACAACCCGCGTAAGATGGATGCAGCAGAAGCTGCACAGCACATCGAAAAGCAAGGCGGCCGTGCACTGATCATTGAAGCGGGCATAGAACGAGCCGTGAAAGCGGCACTGGAAAAGGCTGAAGCAGAAGATTACGATGTTCTGCTCTTTGCCGGATCTCTGTACTTAATCGGGGCGGTAAGGGGCATCCTGCGCCGGACTCTGAATCAGTAAACACTGGAGGTAATTAAGATGCTGAAAGTAAGAATGGAAAGTACAACCGAATATGAACGTATTATTGAGTTTGCAGCTGCACAGGGTCTGGAATATGATCCGGAGGAAACGCAGGATTTCTCTGATATTGTAGGTGCCTGGAAGCTTACCCAGCCGGGGGATATTATCATCGGAACCATTATGCTGGGATATGAGGAAGGTCACTATGTTCTCCATGCTGTAGCAGTGGAACCGCTTTTCCGTAAGTTCGGCCTTGGACAAATTCTGGTGAAAAAAGCCATGGAAAAGGCCCGCGAGCTGGGCGGAGACGAAGTGGTTCTCATCGGCCGTGCACCGGAGTTCTACAGCAAGCTTGGTTTCACTGAAATCAAGCCGGAAGATTCTCCTCTGGAATTTGAATGTCTGTCCTGCCCGCAGTATCAGGTGAGCTGCCATCCGCAGATTATGAGACATGAAATCCCTGCAGAAGGACCGGTACTGTAAGATGAAGACAGCATTGAATCTGGGCTATGGCAGTGTCCATGGCTTTTACTGGATGAGCTACGGTGCCATCTGCAGTTTTGCTTCGCTGTTCCTGCTGACCTGCGGCTACTCCAATACGGACATCGGGATTATTGTTGCTGTCTGCAATGTAGCGGCTGTATTTCTTCAGCCTCTGATGGCTGATATTGCAGACCGTTCCAAGCGGTTCAGCCTGATCAGCGTATCATCCATTGCTACAGTGATTCTGATGGTACTGTGTCTGGGAACCTTTGTACTGCAGCAGAAAAGTGCAGCACTGACAGTGATTTTTATCCTGCTCATGGGCGGAAACATTTCTCTGCAGCCTCTGTTTAATTCCCTCTGCTTCAAACTGCAGGAATGCGGGATTCCGATTAATTTCGGCGTAGGCAGAAGTATTGGTTCTCTGGCTTATTCCATACTGGTTATGTTCCTGGGAACTCTGGCGGAAGAAAAAGGTATTTTCGTGCTGTCTCTGACAGCGGAAATTACCATGGCTTTCACACTTGCCAGTCTGGCACTGGTTACCTGGCAGTTCCGCAAGGCAAGTGCAGCCGCGGGAACAACCAAAAACGCAAGTGCTGAAGTTCTGGCGGATGGAGATGAAGAAGCAGAAGAAATCAATCTGATTCAGTTCGTGAAGCGAAACAAAATCTTCATGGTTCTGATGATTGGCGTGCTGGGCATCTATTTCAGCAATGGGGTTCTGAATACCTTCATGCTGCAGGTCATTCAGCCGCTGGGCGGTACTGCGGAGGACATGGGACAGATTTTCTCCATCATGGCCTTCCTGGAAATTCCGACCATGATGTTCTTCGAGCAGATTAACCGGAAGTTCTCCTGCCAGACACTGATGAAGGTGGCAGGAATCGGTTATGTGGCGAAGACTGCAATCATCTGGCGAGCATCTTCTGTACATATGGTACTGGCTGCACAGTTTATACAGCCTTTCGCTTTTGCACTGCTGCTGCCTGCTATCGTAAAACTGATCGGCGTATCCATGAGCAAAGGCGAAGCTGTAAAGGGACAGGCGCTGTTTACCACAGTTACTACCGTTGCTTATATTGTCTGCAGCCTGGTAGGCGGTGTGATTCTGGACCAGTGGGGTGCCGGAATTCTCATGACAATTGCTACAGCATTTACAGCAGTTGGAGCAGTTGTGATTCTGCTGGTTGTGGATAAAATCAAATCATAAAATCATTCTCCCGGAGGACAGTAAAAATACTGTTTCCGGGAGTTTTTTCTTTTGGAATACTTTTTCTTCTGTTTAATAGAATATACAGACACTTAAAACACAGGAGGAAAGTATGGAAAGCAATATTGCGGAACTTTGCGGAACAGTGAATTCGGAACTCCGGTTCAGTCATAAAACCTACGGAGAGGTGTTTTATACCTTCGTACTGGGGGTTGAGCGGAAAAGCGGTTATGTGGATGAAATCAATGTGATGGTATCCGAACGGCTGATTTATGATAATCCTCCGCTGCCGGAGCAGTTTCTGGAAGTACGGGGACAGGTGCGGACATATAACGAAGTACAGGACGGAAAAAACAAGCTTAATGTGGTTGTTTTTGCGCGGGAAATCTATCTTTGTGAGGATTATGGGTATTATGAAAATTATATTTATCTGGAAGGTTTTCTCTGTAAACCTCCTGTGAAGCGTACTTCTCCGCTGGGGCGGGATATCTGCGATATGATGGTGGCTGTAAACAGGATGTATAATAAGTCGGATTACATACCTTGTATTGCCTGGGGACGGAATGCAGGCTACGCGGAGCAGCTTCAGGTGGGAACGCGTCTTCTGATGGAGGGCAGGCTGCAGAGCAGGGAGTATAAAAAGAAACTGGATGACGGAACATCGGAACTTCGAAGAGCATTCGAAGTATCTGTACTCAAGTTGGAAACCGTTGATGAGAATGAATAAGCAGGACGGAAATCAAGGAACCATGAGCGGATCATGGTTCTTTTTTTTGCAAATTGTAATATTAACAGATTGCCAGAATGTTTGCAAAGTGTTAAAATTATAAAGGTGTGACTTTTTAGGAAAGACAAGAGGGAGGATACTATGTTTGACTTATTGATTGTCAATGGAGTCTGTCCGGATTTTCAGAACGGAGAAATGATCCGTGCCGATATTGGAATCCGGGAAGGAAAAATTGAATTTGTCGGTCAGGCTGACGAAATGATGAAAGCTGCAGCGGCAGGCATCATCGATGCGGAAGGCAGGATTGTGTCCCCCGGATTTATCGACATACATATGCACGAAGAAAATTTTGCAAAGGAAGGCAAACACTACGTCATTTCTGAAAAAATGCTGGAAATGGGTGTAACAACAGGGGTTGCAGGTCAGTGCGGAAATCCGCGTCAGACCCTGAAAGAGTTTCGAGCTGTGCTGGACGAGAACGGCGGAAGCCCTATTAATTACCTGATGCTGACCGGATACAATACCTATCGTGTGAAGCATGGAGTAGGACGTTATGATATGCCTACAGAAGAGCAGAAGAAACTGATTCACGAAGATCTGAAGAAAGACATGGAAGAGGGGGCATATGGCCTGTCTTTCGGGATTGAGTATGATCCCGGAATGACTCTGGAGGAAATGCTGGAAGCAGTAAATGCATCCTGTTACAGTCCGGAGCAGATGGTTACAGCGCACTTCCGTGATGACGGGCCGCGGGCAGTAGCTGCGGTAAACGAAATGATTGCAATCGCAGATCATATCGACCAGAAGTTCCAGATTTCTCACCTCAGCAGCTGTGCTGCCGTAGGCGTTATGGATGAGTGCCTGTCTGTAATCAACGAAGCAATGGAACGTAACCCGAAACTGGATTATGACACCTATCCGTATCATGCATTTTCCACCAGAGTGGGATCTGCAGTGTTTGATGAAGGATGTTTTGAGAAATGGGGCAAAGACTACAGCGACGTGCTTCTGACCAATGACCCGTATAAGAATATGTACTGTACAGAAGAAATCTTCCGGGATGCCAGAGAAAATCATCCGCAGATGTTCTGTATTGCTTTCGTTATGAATGAGCCGGAAATTGAAGCGGCCATTGTCAATAAAAACGGTATGATTGCCAGCGACGGCGTTCTGCAGAATGGAAGCGGACATCCGCGTGCAGCGGGAACTTTCCCGAGAGTTCTGGGAAAATATGTCCGCGAAAAAGGTGCCCTTTCCATGTATGAAGCATTAAGAAAAATGACAGTGCTGCCGGCAGACCGTATGGGCCTGACTGCCAAGGGCCGTCTGGAACCGGGCTGTGATGCGGACATTACCATTTTTGATCCGGAAATCATCTGTGATCAGGAAGACTTCCTGGAACTGAAAAAGCCGCTGGGTATCGAGTACGTGATTATGAACGGTAAAGTTGTTTTAAAAGATGGGGAAATTGTAAACGGACGTATGGGCCGTTACATCCCGTTTCAGAATACACAGGCATAATACAGTAAATTGAAAATCAGAAAGGAAAGACTGTTATGTACGATCTCTTAATTGTAAATGGTGTATATCCTGATTTCACAGCAGGTGAAATGGTGAAGAAAAATATCGGTGTAAGCGAGGGCAAAATTGCATACATCGGTGAAGAACAGCCGGAAGCTGCAAGAATCATCGATGCAGAAGGAAAGATTGTTTCTCCTGGTTTTATTGATATTCACATGCACGAAGAAAACTTCGGCGTAGACGGTGAAGAATATATCATTTCCAATATGATGCTGGAAATGGGTGTAACCACTGCGGTAGGCGGCAACTGCGGCAATTCCAGACAGCCCCTGAAAGAATTCAAGCGTGTACTTGCGGAAAAGGGCGGCGCACCTGTAAACTACATTATGCTGGCCGGATACAACTCCTGCAGAGTAAGACATGGTTACGGAAAATATGACACAGTAAGCCCGCAGCAGCAGCTTCCTCTGCTGGAAGATCTGAAGGCTGACATGGCGGAAGGTGCATACGGCATTTCCTTTGGTATCGAATATGATCCCGGTATGACATTTGAAGAAATTATCAATGCAACCAGAATTTCCGATGACCCGCATCATATCGTAACTGCTCACTACAGAGACGACAGCAAGGGTTCCATTGACGCAGTCAATGAAATGATTCGTATTTCTGATACAATTCCGCAGAAGTTCCAGATTTCCCATCTGTCCAGCTGTTCTGCAATGGGTACCATGGATACTTGTCTGAAGCTGATTGATGAAGCCATGGAAAGAAATCCGAAGCTGGATTATGATACCTATCCTTATGCAGCATTCTCCACCAGAATCGGTTCTGCTGTATTTGATGACGGCTGTTTCGAATCCTGGGGCAAGACTTATGAAGACATTCTGCTGACTTCCGAACCATACAGAAATGTGCGCTGCACAAAGGAAATCTTTGAAGATGCAAGAGCCAACTATCCAACCATGCTGGCAGTTGCATTCGTAATGAATGAAGATGAGATTCGTGATGCAGTAGTTCATCATAATGGTATGGTTGCCAGCGATGCGCTGCTCAATGGCGGCAAGGGTCATCCAAGAGCAGCAGGTACTTTCCCAAGAGTTCTGGGCAAATATGTGAGAGAAGAAAAGGCACTCTCCATGATCGATGCACTGCGTAAGATTTCCTATCTTCCTGCAGAACGTCTGGAACTGCCGTCCAAGGGCAGAATTGAAATCGGATGTGACGCAGACATTACCATCTTCAACCCTGAAACTATCATTGACGGAGCCACTTTTGTAGAACTGAAGAAGCCGGAAGGTATTGACTATGTATTCATCGGCGGCCAGGAAGCATTAAGAGACGGCGATATCGTTAACGGAAGATTGGGAAGATTTATGTCTTACTTCGACAGATAAATCATATAAATTTCGGTTATACAAGCAATTGTTATAATAAAAATCATTTATTTCTATTAAGGAGGTCTATTTCAAATGGACAAGAAAAAGAAGAAGGGCATTAGTGTCCCTCACACTTATGTTCTGATCCTCTGCGTAATCATCGTAGTAGCAATCATGACTTATGTTGTTCCTGCCGGTGTATATGACAGAGTGACAGATCCTAACACAGGAAAGAGTGTCCCTGATGTTGAATCCTTCCACTTCGTGGAAAATACCCCGGTAAATCCATGGGCTATGATTCAGGCGATTCCTAAGGGTATGACTCAGGCTGCAGGTATTGCATTCTTCGTATTCCTGATCGGCGGTGCCTTCGCAATGATTAAGGCTACCGGTGCGATTGACGGCGGTGTAGTAAGATTCATCAGCCTGATGAAGAAGAGAGAAAAGCTGGTTATTCCGGCTGTAATGTTCCTGTTCTCCGTATTAGGCTTTTCCATCGGTGCGGCTGAAGAACTGATTGTATTCATTCCTATCGCATGTATGATTGCAAGAGGTTTCGGCTGGGACGATATCGTAGGCGTAGCAATGGTATCCACCGGTGCATGTGCCGGTTTCGCCGGCGGTATGCTGAACCCGTTCACAACCGGTATCGGTCAGGGGATTGCTGAACTGCCTCTGTACTCCGGTGCAGGTTTAAGAACTATCGGTTACGTATTCTTCCTGGCTATCGCAGTTGCATGGGTTATGAGATATGCAAAGAAGGTTAAGGAAGATCCTAAGAACAGCTTACTGTACGGTATGGAAAGACCTGACCTGGACGTTAAGTCTATCGAAGAAACTCCATTCACTACCAGACATAAGCTGGTTCTGGTTGCTTTCGCTGTTGGTCTGATTGTAATGGTATGGGGTGTAATGACTTACGGCTGGTACACCACTGAACTGGGTGCGCTGTTCCTGATTATCGGTGTTGTAGCTGCTCTGATTGGCGGCATCAACTCTAAGGACGCTGCTAACGCATTCGTAGCTGGTGCAAAGGATATCGTATTCGGTGCTCTGGTAATCGGTCTGGCGCGTGCTATCCTGGTTATCTTAACTGAAGGTCAGATTCTGGACTCCATCGTATACTATGCTTCCGGCGTTCTGGATGTACTGCCTAATGCTGTTACTTCTGTAGGTATCTTCTGGGTTAACGCAGTAATCAACTTCTTCATCCCATCCGGTTCCGGCCAGATTTCCACCATGGTTCCTATCATGGCTCCTTTAGCTGACATTCTGGGTATCACCAGACAGACTGCTGTACTGGCGGTTACTTACGGTGACGCGTTCACTAACCAGATCGTTCCTACTTCCGGCGCTCTGCTGGGATCCCTGGGTATCGTAAATGTACCTTACGAAAAGTGGCTGAAGTACAACTGGAAGATGGTTGCTCTGTGGATCGGTATGGGTTCCATCATGCTGATTATTGCATCTGCAATCAACTACGGCCCATTCTAAGATTACGGAGGTTTGAGGATTCATGAGTACTTTAAAAGAACTTGTTCAAAACAGAAATGATGAAATCCTCGAAGTCTACAACGAACTTCACGCAATTCCCGAACTTTCTACTCAGGAATTTAAGACATCCCGGTTTATTAAGGAATATCTGGTACAGTACGGATTTGAAGTAACATCCGGCATTGCAGGTACCGGACTGGTAACTTACATTGACAGCGGGGTGGAAGGTCCTGTCCTTGCAGTCAGAGTCGACATCGATGCCCTGGAGCATCCCATTGACGGTGAGATTGTCATGAAGCATTCCTGCGGACATGATGCCAATACTACAATGGCCATTTTTTCCGCCATTACGGCGAAGGAAGCCGGACTTGTTAAGAAAGGTTCCCTGAAGGTGATTTTCCAGCCTTCGGAAGAACGTGATGAAACAAGCGGTGCCAGAGCCATGGTGAAGGCTGGTGTTATTGATGATGTGGACATGCTGATCGGGATTCACCTGAGACCACAGAATGAACTGCGTCTGGGTCAGGCTATTGCCGGCATGAGACACAGTGCGCTGAACACAATTCTGGCTGAAATCAAGGGGGTGGGAACCCATGCGGGACGCCCTCATCAGGGGAAAAACCCTATCGACGCCATTGCTGCTGTAATTAATGCAGTCAATGCAATCTGGGTGGATCCTGCTATTCCATGGTCCATTAAGCTGACTTCTGTTCATGCAGATGGAGGAAATAACTCTTCCGTACCGGCAAACGGCCGGGTTGGCATGGACCTGAGAGCCAACTCCAATGAGGTTATGGATGAACTGATCGAGAAGGCAAAGGCTGCAATTACAGCCGGAGCTGCAACTGTCGGCTGTGAAGCTGACATTGAGGTCATTCCTGGCCTTCCTGCCGGCATCATTGATGAAGGCATGGCAAAGATTGCTGCAGAAGCAATTACAGAAGTTCTTGGTTCGGATGGTTGTATGAGTGTAAGAAACACCCCTGGCGGTGACGATTTCACCATCTATCCTTACTCAAAGAGAGAACTGAAGGCTACATTCCTGGGACTGGGTGCAGATTTAACCCCGGGTCTCCATCATCCTGATATGAACTTCGATAAGAAGGCGCTGGCCAATGGTGTCAGCATCATCTCCACGATGATTCAGAAAATACTGGGTTAAGTTCATAGTATGAAATAAAAATAAGAGCACAGACTGTATAGTCTGTGCTCTTTTTACATAATATTGAGTACTAAATTGTGAATTTGCGGAATTCGTCCAGAAAACCACGGACAAAGTCAACTGCTGCATCCAGTGCAGCCTGTCCCAGTTCAGGCGTGGAATCCTTTGGATCAAAGGGACCATACCAGCCGCTGGGACCCAGTTCTTTACTGTCACGGTAGAGACGGACCGTAGCGCCGCGGTAAGAAGCGCTCTGCAGATAGGAGGCTTTTACTTCTTCTGTAGGATTCTGCGGATTCATTGGCTGGCAGTATTCCAGTTTGACGGATTCAGGACAGATTGCCATCATCACAGAAGTTTCAAGGATATCTCCATGACCGCCTCGGAAACGCTCGTCAAGCTGTCCCACCACACTCCACCAGTCAATGCAGGCCAGTACACCTCCATTATGGTACACCTCCATGGATGCACGGTCGATGGATGGGTTATTGCCTCCGTGGCCGTTAATGACAAGGAATCTGCGGATCCCCTGCTTCATTAAAGAATCCGTAATTCCGTGAAGTACGAGATAAAGTCCCTCGTATCCGATATCGATGCTGCCTGCAAAACTCAGGTGAGTTGGGCAGACTCCGTAGGGTACTGCCGGAAGGATAATGACGTTTTCCATATCCGCAATCTGATCGCAGATCCAGGATGGTACCATGGAATCAGTGCCAAGAGCACTCTGGGTACCGTGAACTTCCGTACTTCCAACTGGAATTACAACAATGGGATCTTTTTCAAATGCCTGACGGGCATCGGTTGTGGTCATTTTAGACAGATACATGATGAATCATCCTCCTGCATATTTGTATTTACTATAACAATAGCATTCTGCAAAATGTTTTTCAACAATTTATTGAATCGGGATGGCGGGAGTGCTATAATTATGATAATTATTTTTTAGATGATTTGGAGGATAGAATCATGTTTGATATTAACGGAAAAGACAGCAACACCTACAATGTAGATAATTTTGAATTTATCAAGAAGACATCTCCTGTTGTAGGCGGACTGATTGAAAAAGAGTACAACCGTCAGAAGAATAACGTAGAATTAATCGCTTCTGAAAACTACTGCTCTGAGGCAGTTCTGGCAGCCTGCGGCAGCTGTCTGTCCTGGAAATATGCGGAAGGTTATCCATATGTAAGAACTTCCGGAAACACCAGCCGTTACTATGGCGGTACCGAGTTTGTAGATGAACTGGAAGAATACTGCTGCGACCAGTGGAGAAATGTATTCATTACCGACTACCATGTAAATGTGCAGCCACACAGCGGTTCTCAGGCAAACTTTGCTGCGTACAAGGCGATTCTGAATCCTGGAGATACAATCCTGTCCCTGACTCTGGACAACGGCGGTCATCTGACCCACGGTTCTTCCGTAAACTTCAGCGGCAAGCTGTATAACATGGTATTCTATGATGTAGACGAAAAGGGTTACATCGACATGGCAGACGTTAGAAAGAAAGCTCTGGCATGCCGTCCTAAGATGATTCTGACCGGTGCATCCGCATACTCCAGAACCATCGACTTCGCTGCGTTCGGTGAAATTGCAAGAGAAGTAGGTGCATATTTCGTAGTAGATATGGCACATATCGCAGGTCTGGTTGCCGGCGGTGCACATCCTTCTCCATTCGGTCATGCGGATATCATCACAACCACTACGCATAAGACCCTGAGAGGTCCAAGAGGCGGTCTGATCTTCGGACGTCCTGAACTGGCAAAGAAGATTGACTCTGCGGTATTCCCTTATGCACAGGGTGGTCCTCTGGAACACGTAATCGCAGGTAAGGCTGTTTGTGCAGAAGAAGCACAGACTCCTGAATATAAGGAATATGTTCACCAGGTAGTAAGAAACTGCAAGGCTCTGTCTGATGAATTCATCAAGCTGGGCTATAAGGTTGTTACCGGCGGTACTGACAACCACCTGATTCTGCTGGATCTGTCCGACGAACCATTCAGCGGCAGAGTTCTGCAGGAAAGATGTGATGAAATCGGTATCACTCTGAATAAGAACTGTGTACCTTGTGAAAAGAGAACTCCAAAGGAAACTTCCGGTGTAAGAATCGGTACTGCTCCGATGACCACCAGAGGCTATAAGGAAGAAGACTTCGTTAAGGTTGTTCACAGAATCGATGAACTGATTAAAGTTCTGAGAGAAGAATTTAAAGAAGCATAATTGATAACAGGCCCGGACCGCATGGTCCGGGCTTTTGCTTTTTAAAGTAATGTAAAAGTTCTGCCAAGATGTGGTCCTGCAGGTTGCACGAACTTCCTTTTTCAGGGTACAATATTGATATAAGTTGTATTTTGTAAAAAGGAAGGAGGCGGTAATTTGAACAGAAACCTCTTAAATGATAAGATGCAGGAAGCCATTGCTTCGGTTTTACCGATAACGCTCATCGTTCTGATGCTGTGTTTCACCATCACGCCAATACCAAACAGTATGCTGGTATCCTTTGTTTTTGGTGCAGTTTTGCTGACCGTAGGGATGGCCTTTTTCACATTGGGGGCAGATACTGCCATGACGCCAATCGGGAATAAAGTGGGCAGCTGCATCACCAAATCCCGCAAACTGTGGGTTATTGTATTTGTCAGCTTCCTTCTCGGCGTAATAATAACCATATCAGAACCGGATCTTCAGGTTTTGGCCAATCAGGTTCCAAGTATATCCAATCCGGTGATTATCGGTGCTGTGGCACTGGGGGTAGGTATCTTTCTGGTTATCGCCATGCTGCGTATACTGATTGGAATCAGTCTTTCCTGGCTCCTGATGGGGTTCTATGCAATGATTTTCATACTGGCATGGCAGGTACCGCAGGACTTCTGGGCTGTAGCGTTCGACTCCGGAGGTGTAACCACCGGACCTATGACCGTTCCATTTATCATGGCTCTGGGGGTAGGTGTATCATCCATTCGAAGTGACCGACATGCAGGGGATGACAGCTTCGGGCTGGTTGCACTCTGCTCCATAGGTCCTATTATGGCCGTGCTGATTCTGGGGTTGCTTTATCCCGCAGAGGGAACGTATACGCCGGTGGTAATTCCGCATACAGAGACCTCTCAGGACAGTCTCATGCTGTTTCTGGAAGCATTTCCGGACTACATCCACGAAGTTGCTGTAGCCCTGGCTCCGATTATTGCCTTTTTTATTCTGTTTCAGATATTTGTAATCAAACTGTCAAAACGTGCACTGCTCAGAATCTGTGCGGGTCTGGGCTACACCTATGCAGGGCTGGTATTATTCCTTACCGGCGTAAATGTTGGTTTCATGCCGATAGGAAATTATATCGGAAAAATGATTGGGGAAACACCATATAACTGGATTCTGGTGCCGCTGGCCATGCTGATAGGGTACTTTATTGTGCAGGCTGAACCGGCTGTGCACGTTTTGAACCGTCAGGTGGAACAGATTACAGCAGGCTCTATTCCGGGAAAGGCCATGCAGATTTCTCTTTCTGCAGGTGTTGCCGTTTCTCTGGCGCTGGCCATGATTCGTGTTATAACCGGCATATCTGTGATGTGGTTCCTGATTCCAGGATATGCTCTGGCGCTGGGACTCACATTCGTTGTTCCCAAAATCTTTACAGCTATCGCTTTCGACTCCGGTGGAGTAGCTTCCGGACCTATGACAGCCACGTTTCTTCTTCCGTTTGCCATGGGGGCCTGTGAAGCTGCCGGCGGACTGGACCGGATTGTAACCGATGCCTTCGGTGTTGTGGCCATGGTTGCCATGACCCCGCTGATTACCATTCAGATTCTTGGTGTGGTATATAAGCTGAAAAAACGCAAAGATGATGAAATACGTGCAATGTTTGCCAACGCGATTCGTAACTTTGCGGATGATGATATTATTGAACTGTAAGGAGGAGAACCATGGAAAGTTTATATCTTGTTATGGCCGTAACGGACCGTGAAAGAGACGAACAGTTCATCTCTCTCTTTCAGGAAAATAATGTTTCGGTACTGCATGTTGCATTGGGAGAGGGAACTGCACCATCAGAGATTCTGGACTATCTTTATCTGAACCCAAGTCAGAAGGCAGTTATTTTCGGGGTTGTAACCGGAACCGGGCTCCCTCAGCTTCTGCGGGGATTCAAGCGAAAACTGTTTATCGATATACCGGGAAATGGTATCGTAACTGCCGTGCCGCTGAATTCAATAGGCGGCAAACGAAGTCTGGAATATCTTATGGAAGGGCAGGCTATGAATCTGTCTGAAGAAACTGAGAAAGAAAAGGAGGTACCTATGGCGATTCATACTGAATATGAGCTGATTTTTGTTATTGCCAACGAAGGGTATACAGATAAAATCATGGATGCAGCAAGGGAAGCCGGTGCAGGCGGCGGTACCGTAATCAAAGCCAGAGGTACCGGAGGCGAGCACAGTCAGAAATTCTTCGGTTTTTCCATTGCAGATGAAAAAGAGATTCACATGATTGTAACTCCGGCTCAGGGGCGCAATCATATCATGAAATCCATAATGGACCAGGCTGGCCTGGATTCAAAGGCACAGTCCATTGTATTTTCGCTTCCTGTAAGCCATGCCATCGGTCTTCGTATGCCGGACCGGGATTAAAAAATATCTGCTGAAAAAAAGAAATACGCACCGGATAAGCCTCGGTGCGTATTTTTATGTCTGGATTTTAAAATTATTTAAACAGTTCAGCTGCCAGTTTCATCCGTTCCACGACCGGAACCTGGAAAGGACAGCGTGTTTCACAGCCTCCGCAGTGGATGCAGTCTGCAGCTGTTTTTTCTAGGGCGAAATAATGCTCCCGTACGGAAGCAGGAACTTCCGGCTGGATTACCGCAAGGTCATAGAACTTGTTAACCATGGCGATGTCA
>JAFYKS010000041.1 GCA_017537495.1 Bacillota bacterium
AAGTGGACATGAGCGACCTCTTTGAGAGCCCCGAACGTCTGAAAAAATATTCATTTACCCAGCCGCTCTACCGTCTGAAAGGGATTGCAGTAACCAACGCACACCGGACAGATTTGGATTCGATCGGGAAACTCACCGGTCTGAAAATTGCCCTGGTAGAGGACGATTTTGCCGTGGAGCATTTTAATACCTACTATCCTGAAGAAAAAACAAAAAACACCTATATCAAGATCCGTGATATGGAAGAAGGACTGAAACTTCTTTACAGCCAGGAGATTGATGCACTGGCCGGAGATGATACGGTTATCAATTATTACGCCAGCCAGATGAATATGACGGAAGAAATCCGTGAAATCGGCAGCAGCGGACTGTACGAAAAGAATGTAACTTTTGCAGTCCGTAAAGATGACCAGCTTCTGCTCAGTATCCTTAATAAAGGGATTCTCAATCTGAAAAAGAAAAATATTCTTGTCCAGGCACAGAACAAGTGGTTCCATACCTCTGCGCCGGTTATCACTGACATCAATGCCATGCGCTGGCTGCCATTTGCAGTCGCCGGTACAGTTATCATCATCCTTGGATTTTTCTTCTGGCAAAGTATTATGGACCGGAAAATAGCCCAACGTACCCGGGAAATTCAGCTGCAGAAGGATAACCAGCGTACCATCATCGATAATATTCACGCTATGCTCTTCGTAGTGAACCAGAAAAATATCATCACAGATGTGAACCAGATGGCGGCAGAAGTCCTGCAATGCAGTCCGGAATCCCTCATCGGTCAGGAAACCTTCCAGATTCCACTGCTTTCAGCTCTCCTGGATGCTCATAAAAAGAAACCTTCTCCTGACATCATTCATCAACTCCACGGCCGCTATTATATTGTATTTATCCGTCCTCTGAATGCTATCGACGGCAGTCAGCTTATCGTGATTGAAGATCAGACGGAAAAAACCATTACAGAAAAGCGGCTGCGGCAGGAAAGCAAAATGAGTGCAGTAGGACAGCTTTCTGCCGGTCTTGCCCATGAAATCCGAAACCCTCTGGGTTTAATTAAAAACTACGCCTACATATTAAACTACAGCGTAGAAGAAGATGAAGTTTGCTCTCATGCACTTCAGGTCATAGGTGAATCCACGGACCGAATCAACAGTCTTATTGAAAATCTTCTCAGCTTCTCACGGCTGGGCGACGAAAAATTGTCTCATGTAAATCTTTACAGGCTCGTGCAGAACATCGCCGCGCTGGAAAGAAAGAAAATGGAAAAATCTCAGATTCAGCTGAATCTGGACTGTGCAGAAGAAGCAACCTTTTATACCAGCGAGGAAACACTGAAAATCACATTAATTAATCTGCTGAACAATGCAGTGGATGCACTGACAGACGATACCGAAAGAGAAACACAGAAATGGATCCGCTGCAGAATTGAAACCGGCAGTGACGAACTGACGATTGATATCAGTGACAATGGTCCTGGGATCGCAGAAAAAAACACAGATTCCCTCTTTGTCCCATTCTTTACAACCAAAGATTATGGAACAGGACTTGGTCTCTATACCGTCAGCAGTGAACTGGATAAACTGGGCGGCACTATTCAACTGGACAGCGAATACAAACAGGGAGCCCGGTTTATTGTGAGAATCCCGTCAGAGCAGAAAGGAGAACCTATTTATGATGAATATACATCCTGAAAATAAAGACTTCCACATTCTCGTAGTAGACGATGAAATTGAATACCAGCGTGCCTTTTCCATGATTCTGTCACGAAAAGGGTTTCATGTTCTTACCTGTTCAGATGGTCAGACTGCCCTGAATATGCTGGCTGAAAACGAAATTGATCTGGTGATGACGGATCTTAAGATGCCCGGCATGGACGGCCTGTCCCTGATCCAGAAGGTAAAAGAACTCTATCCCTCCATTGAACTGATGATTGTTACAGCCTTCGGTTCTATTGAAAGTGCGGTTCAAGCCATGAAGTATGGTGCCACCGGTTATTTTATCAAGAGCAGCGATCCAGAAAGCCTTCTCATCGATATTAACCGCATGGTACGTATAAAAATGCTGGAAAAATCCAATCAGATTCTTCTCCACCAGCAGGATGATGATAATGATTTGTTCCTCGATTCCCGCACACCGGCATTCCTGGATGTTCTGGAAACATGCAAAAAAGCGGCAGCATCCAGTATCAACGTACTTCTTCTCGGAGAATCCGGCGTAGGGAAAGAAGTTTTCGCCAACTACATTCACCGGCTCAGTAACAGAAAAAATCATCATTTAATTCCGGTAAACTGCCAGGTGTTCGGAGATGGAACCATCGAATCCGAACTTTTCGGACATGAAAAAGGCTCCTTTACCGGTGCAGTAGGACGAAGAATCGGCCGTTTCGAAGAGGCCAACCACGGAACTATTTTTCTTGATGAAATCGGCGATCTCCCTCTCAGTGTACAGGGTAAACTGCTCCGGACGCTGGAAAGCAGAACCATAGAACGTGTGGGAAGCAACCGACCAGTAGATCTGGACCTTCGGCTGATCTGTGCCACCAACAATGATCTGCAGAAAGAAATTACCGAGGGCCGTTTCCGAGAAGACCTGCTCTACCGCATTAACGCCCTTACCATCACGATTCCTCCCCTTCGGGAACGTAAAGCGGACCTTCCAGGTCTCATTGAGTACTTCCTGCAGCGAATCTGCCGTGATCAGAAAAAGAAAATCACATCCGTTTCCTCAGAAACCATGGATGCGCTTCTTCAGTATGATTATCCGGGTAACGTACGTGAGCTGAGAAATATTCTGGAACGTATGGTGGCACTCAATGACGGCACCATTCTGCACGGGAATTTTCCTTATGCATCCTCCCACCCTGCAAAATCCGCCGTATCCGGTTCCATTCCTGAAAATAGCACAGATTCGTCTTCCGGATTTGCCTGTCTGCGGGATGCCCGTGCACAGTTTGAAAAGGACTATATCGAAGGAGTTCTGAAGCATACCGGCGGCAACGTAACGGAAGCCGCAGAAATTCTGCAGATTACCAAACGTCAGCTGTGGAATAAAATTTCCGAATATGAAATCCACCGTACTTCTCTGTAAAAACAGTGAAAAAAATTACACTGCAAAAAGTGAAAAAAATTGCACTCCCTGTGCAAAATTTTTCACTTTTTTTATTTTGCATTCATACAGAACCTCTAATTTTGGCAGTCTGCAGTTTTTCAACGCTTGGCACGGAATTTGCTTTTTTTAATTTTATAATACATGTATTTTCGAAAGGAGAACGTACTTATGTTAGACATTATTTATGAAATAAACGGAGTCGTAAACGGTTTCGTATGGGGTCTCCCGATTATTTTCCTGATTCTGTTTACCGGTATTTTCTACTCCATCCGTCTGGGATTTCCACAGTTCCGTAACATCGGATTCCTGTTCTGGTCCACAGTAAAGAAAGCGTTCAGCAAAAAGGACGAGGACGACAAAAAGCCTGGTGAAATTTCTTCCTTCCAGGCAGCCATGATTTCCGTATCCGCAATCGTTGGTTCCGGAAACATCGCCGGTGTTGCTACTGCTATCGTACTGGGCGGTCCTGGTGCTGTATTCTGGATGATTATTGCAGCGATTATCGGTATGTCTTCCAAGTTTGCAGAAATCGCTCTTGGTATCAAGTACCGTGAAATCAATCCGGACGGTTCCATCAGCGGCGGTGCCATGTACTACATCGCCAAGGGGCTGGGACAGAGATGGCTGGGTGTCATTTTCGCTATTATCGTTATGATTGTATACTTCATCGTTGGTGCCATCGTAGATACCAATACCATTGCACTGGCAGTGGAAGCTCAGTTCGGTCTGAATCCTCTGATTTGCGGTTTCATTCTCGCAGGTACTGTTGCTGTCGTAATTTTCGGTGGTATCGGCCGTATCGGCCGTGTATGTGAAATCCTGTCTCCATTTATGGCAGGTGCCTACATTCTGGCTGGTCTTTCCATCATCGTATTAAATATTGGTGAAGTTCCTGCTGCAATCGGTCAGATTGTACAGGGTGCATTCTCTCCTGCGGGCGTTACCGGCGGTGCAGTTGGTTCCATGTTCATGTGCATGAGATACGGTTTTGCACGTGGTATGTTCTCCAACGAAGCAGGTATGGGTACTGCTGCCATGGTTCACTCCAATGCCAAGGTTGATATGGCCGGTGAACAGGCATGCTGGGGTCCTGTGGAAGTCTTCCTGGATACCGTACTGGTATGCTCCATCTCCGGTATTGCAATCGTTCTCTCCGGACTGTGGAATACCGGTCTGGACGGTGCTGCACTGACTATGGCTGCATTTGATAAAATGCTTCCTGGCCATCTGGGCAGCTACGTATGTCTGGGTGCAGTTATCCGCTTCGGTTACTCCTGTCTGATTACTGTATTCAACTATGCAGAACGTGCTGGTGAATTCGTATTCGGTCCTGGATGTAAGAAGATTATCCGTCCGCTGTGGATCATTACCATCGTAATCGGTTCTCAGACTACTCTGGGCTTTGCATGGGATCTGGCAGATACCTTTAACGGTGTCATGGTATTCATTAACCTGATTGCAATTCTGCTGCTGAGCAAAGAAGTCGTACAGCTGAAGAATGAATACTGGGACAAGACAATGCCTGAATACAAGAAAAATAAAAAGAAATAACGTACTAAAAGCTTAAAAAAAGAGCATTGACCTCAGGTCAATGCTCTTTTTTTATGGTGTACGCAATAGTCGGTGTTTGCATTTTAACTGAACAGGTCTCTCAGCTTTTCTGCGAAGCTGCTCTTCTTCTGATAGCAGTCTTCAGTTACTGTCTTACCCATTTCTTCAATAATCTTCTTCTGCTTACCGTTAAGCTTGGTTGGAACTTCCAGGTTTACCTTAACATACAGGTCACCCATCTTGTCACTGCGCAGGTTCTTTACACCCTTACCCTTCAGACGGAAGGTTGTGCCAGGCTGAGTGCCGGCAGGAACCTTATAGGAAACCTTGCCTTCCAGAGTTGGAACAGTGATGTCCGCCCCCAGGGCTGCCTGGTCAAAGCTGATTGGAATTTCCAGATACAGGTCACTTCCGGAACGCTTGAACATCTTATGCGGCTTCACATTGAGAACGATGTACAGGTCTCCGTTCGGACCACCGTTAACACCTGGTTCACCCTGTCCGCGGATTGGAATTACGCTTTCGTTATCCACGCCGGCAGGAATATCCACTGCAATCTTCACAGTCTTGCGAACCTTACCGGAACCCTTGCAGTCATCACAAGGAGATTCATTAATCTGACCGGTACCGCCGCAGTTTCCGCACTGAGTTACAGACTGGAACTGACCGAAAGGTGTTCTCTGTACGGATGCCACCTGACCGGAACCGTTGCAGACCGGACAGGTCTTCTTGGAAGTACCAGGCTTGGTACCTTCACCATTACAGGTTTCGCACTTTACATACTTGCTGATTTCCAGCTCCTTCTTGCAGCCAAAAGCAGCCTCTTCAAAGGTAATGCTGATAGCCTTCTGCAGGTCCGCACCCTTTCTAGGGCCGTTATTCCGTCTCTGCTGACCGCCAAAACCACCAAAGCCACCGCCGAACATATCGAAAATATCTTCAAAGCCGCCGAATCCGCCAAAGCCGCCGAATCCGCCGCCGCCACCAAAGCCTGCATTTGGATCTACACCTGCATGGCCAAAACGGTCATACTTGGCTTTTTTGTCCGCATCGGACAGGACACCATAGGCTTCGTTGACTTCCTTGAATTTTTCTTCTGCTTCCTTATTGTCCGGATTACGGTCAGGATGGTACTTCATGGCCATCTTGCGGAAAGCTTTCTTTATTTCATCGTCGCTTGCGCCCTTCTGCAGGCCAAGGACTTCGTAATAGTCACGTTTTTCTGCCATATTTGATTTACTCCAATATACACATAAAAGCCCGGCACGCAAGGGATGCCCCTACGCGCCAGGACTTTAAGATTCAATATTTTGCCGGATCACCGGCTGCTGCGATTAGTCTACTACTTCGTAGTCAGCATCAACTACGTTGTCGCCAGCAGGACCAGCCTGTGCACCGCCGCCGAAGCCTGCACCACCCATGTTAGGGTTGAAGCCTGCGCCGCCCATGCCGCCAGCCATATTAGGGTCGAAGCCTGCACCGCCTGCAGCCTGCTGTGCAGCCTGAGCCTGTTCGTACAGCTTAGTGGAGATCAGGTGGAACTGTTCAGTCAGAGCGTCAGTCTTTTCCTTGATCTGTTCTGCAGTGCCGTTGTTCAGAACTGTCTGCAGTTCGTCCTTAGCAGCTGTGATCTGGTTCTTTTCTTCTTCGGAGATCTTGCCTTCCAGTTCCTTCAGAGACTTTTCAGTTTCGTAAATCAGACCTTCTGCGTGGTTTCTGATTTCTACTTCTTCCTTTCTCTTCTTGTCTTCTTCAGCATACTGTTCTGCTTCCTTAACCTTAGCCTGGATTTCTTCGTCGCTCAGCTTAGTGGAGGAAGTGATGGTGATTCTCTGTTCCTTACCGGTACCCATGTCCTTAGCGGATACGTTTACGATACCGTTAGCGTCGATATCGAAGGTTACTTCGATCTGAGGAATACCACGAGGAGCTGGTGCAATACCGGTCAGCTGGAATCTGCCCAGAGTGATATTGCCTGCAGCCATTTCTCTTTCACCCTGCATTACGTGGATGTCTACTGCAGTCTGGTTGTCAGCTGCGGTGGAGAAGATCTGGCTTCTCTTAGTAGGAATGGTAGTGTTTCTTTCGATCAGTCTGGTTGCTACGCCGCCCAGAGTTTCGATGGACAGGGACAGTGGAGTTACGTCCAGCAGCAGAATGTCGTTTACTTCACCAGTCAGTACGCCTGCCTGGATTGCAGCACCAGCAGCTACGCATTCGTCAGGGTTGATGCCCTTGAATGGTTCCTTACCGGTTACTCTCTTTACAGCTTCCTGTACTGCAGGGATTCTTGTGGAACCACCTACCAGGATTACCTTATCAATATCAGCATTAGTAACGCCTGCGTCTGCCATAGCCTTTCTCATTGGTTCCATGGTTCTTTCTACCAGGTGAGCAGTCAGCTGTTCAAACTTGGCTCTGGTGATGTCCATGTTCATGTGCAGAGGACCGTCAGCAGTTACAGTGATGAACGGCAGGTTCACGTTTGTAGTCATAGCGCTGGACAGTTCCTTCTTAGCCTTTTCAGCAGCTTCCTTCAGTCTCTGGTGAGCCATCTTGTCAGCTCTCAGGTCCACGCCGTTTTCCTTAGCGAAAGTATCAGCCAGGTAGTTCAGCAGAGCGCCGTCGAAGTCGTCACCACCCAGGTGAGTGTCACCGTTGGTAGCCAGTACTGCGAAAGTACCTTCTGCCAGTTCCAGGATGGATACGTCGAATGTACCGCCGCCCAGGTCGTAGATCAGAATCTTGTGTTCGCCTTCTTCCTTATCCAGACCATAAGCCAGAGAAGCAGCAGTTGGTTCGTTTACGATTCTCTTAACATCCAGACCTGCGATTCTGCCGGCATCCTTGGTTGCCTGCTTCTGTGCGTCGGAGAAGTATGCTGGTACAGTAATAACAGCTTCAGTTACCTTTTCGCCCAGGTAAGCTTCTGCATCGTTCTTCAGCTTGGTCAGAATCATTGCAGAGATGTCCTGTGGAGTGTATTCCTTGCCATCTACAGATACCTTGTAAGCTTCACCCATGTGTCTCTTGATGGACGCGATAGTTCTGTCAGGGTTTGTGATTGCCTGTCTCTTTGCAGTTTCACCAACCAGTCTTTCGCCGTTCTTAGCGAAACCAACTACGGATGGAGTTGTTCTATTACCTTCTGCGTTAGCGATTACTACAGGTTCGCCGCCTTCCAGTACTGCTACGCAAGAGTTTGTTGTTCCTAAGTCGATACCAATTACTTTAGCCATTTTTTTATCTTCCTTTCTTTACTTTCCATGAGATTGTGCGCCGGGGAAATCGTTCACAGCCAGGCGGACAAGGCGATCGGAGCGGAGCGTACTCCTGGTACGTGAGCACCGAAGCGCCGCGGGCCAACACCGCTGTGGGCGATTTCAGCAAGCACGCCTAGTTTGCCACCTTCACCATGGAAGGTCTGATTACTTTATTATTTAATGTATACCCCTTCTGCAGGACGCAGGATACTTTGCCGCTTTCGAATTCGTCGGTGTCTTCCATCATCACTGCATTGTGGAAATTCGGGTCAAATTCCTGACCCAGGGCTTCGATTTCCTTTACTCCTGCTTTTTCAAGCACACCCTGGAGCTGTTTGAAAATCAGGCTCATGCCTTCCACAAAGCTGTCGCCTTCCTGGCCTAAGGCCAGTGCCCGTTCAAAGTTGTCTATTACATTAAGCAGTTCGCTGACAATCTTTTCGTTAGCGAATGCATAAATGTCGCTCTTTTCCTTTTCGGTTCTTCTCTTGAAGTTCTGGAAATCTGCCATGAGACGCATGTACTTGATGTTCAGTGCTTCGTCTTCTGCAGACATTTCTTTCTTTTCTTCAGCCGGCGCTTCCGCTGCCTCTTCTTCCTGAGCTGTTTCCGCAGTTTCAGCCTGGATTTCTTCTTCCTGCAGGCCGTCCTGCTTCATTTCTTCACTCATCCTCGTTTCCTCCGCCTTCTAATTTAAATACATTGTTCAGATTATCGGTCAGATATTCGATAATCGAAGTGACTTCACCGTACTGCATACGGGTCGGTCCGATGACACCGATTTTGCCCACCATCTTGCCGTCCACATGATAAGTGGCGGTAATCAGGGAGCAGTCCTGCATGATATCATCTGTGTTTTCTTCACCGATGGTTACGATAATACCATCTTCACGTTCCAGGAGCTTTCTGGTGAAGTCTTCCTTCTGACTGAGCATGTTCAGGAAGCTTCTCGCCTTACCCAGATCGTTGTACTCCGGAATATCGAAGATATTAGTCAGGCCTTCCATATACAGGTTGACGTTGAGCATATCTTCCAGAGTCTTCATGAAGTTCGGCATTACGTTGGCAGCCAGGCCGCTCATAGCCGTAATATCGGTTTCCACATCTTCTATAATGTTAAGGGTCAGTGCCTCACTGATGGTCTTACCCTTATAGTTGTAAGTCATGGTCTTGGCCAGAAGCTGCAGACTCTCTTCAGTGTACGGAACTTTCATCCGCAGCGCCTGATTGGAAATCTTACCGCTTTCTGCTACGATCATCAGTACCACGGTGTTCTCATCCACCGGCAGAAGATTGATAAACTTCAGTGTATCGTTGTTCTGTGCCGGGGTCATGGCAAAGGATGTGAGATTGGTGATCTCCGACAGCACCGCTGCTGCGTGCTCAATGGTCTTTTCGAACTCATTGACGCTACCCTGCAGTCTCTGTGCGATAACCAGCTTCTCTTCACCGGACAGTTCCTTCTTTTCCATCAAAGCATTTACGTACAGTCTGTACGCCTTATCGGACGGAACTCTGCCGGCAGAGGTGTGCGGGTGTGTCAGGTAACCCATCTCCTCCAGGTCTGCCATCTCATTTCGGATGGTAGCCGGGCTGATGCCAAGGTCATATTTCTTAGACAGGGTTCTGGAGCCAACCGGTTCAGCAAATCTTACATAGTCGCTGATAATGGCCTGCAAAATCTTCAGTTTGCGTTCGCTTAAATCCATTGCTCTGCCTCCTTTTCGCTTTCAGTTTGTTAGCACTCATTTTGATGGAGTGCTAATCACAATATATAAGATACACCGTTTGGATGGGAAAGTCAACCAAAATCGCAAGTTTTTTTATGTGAATTTTACGTGTTGTTTACACATACCAAAGTATCACCAAACCGCTGAAAAAGTATCACTTTGGGATACAAAATCATTTATTTGGGGATACTTTCAGTATGCCTGCTCCAATAAAAAATACCATCAGAAAATGTTTCCAATGGTATTAAAGGATATTCAATAAAATCTACAGCCGCACT
>JAFYKS010000432.1 GCA_017537495.1 Bacillota bacterium
ATCAGGTCAGAACGGTGCAGACCACTGGTAAGATTATCCAGGTCTTTAAATCCGGTTGGAATTCCGACTGTTTTACCCTGATTTCTGGAGTTTGCATCAATGATTTCCACATTTCTCAGGAGAACATCCTGGATTGGTGTGTAATCACTCTTCTGACGCTTCTGGCCAATCTGGAAAATTCCGGACTCCGCAAAATTCAGAATATCCTGGGTGTCGTCCTTTCCTTCATAGCCCTTATTCATAATATCCTCTGCAGTATTAATCAGTGCACGCAGAGAGGCCTTTTCGGATACGATTTTCGCGTATTCACCCGCATTGGTGGTGGAAGGAACTTCTGTAGTCAGGGCCGCAATATATGCACGTCCTCCTACCATTTCCAGCGCCTTCTTCGTCTTCAGTTCTTCGCAGACGGTCAGCATATCCACCGGTTTATTATCTCTGTATAAATCCATGATGGCATTGAAAATTTCCTTATGATTCTCGTTATAAAAATCATCGGCCTTTACTTCTTCAATGACATCAAACATGGCATCCTTGCTGAGCATTGCCGCTCCAAGGACGCAGCGTTCCGCCTCCTCGTTATGCGGAGGAATCCGTTCCTTCATAAATAACTCCTTAAATTGCTACGATAATTACCTTCAGAGTGGTGGATACTTCAGGATACAGCTTGATTGCAACATCCATTTCACCAGTCATTTTTACAGGATTTGCCAGCTGAATTTTCTTCTTGTCTACGGTAATCTTATGCTGCTGCTGCAGAGCTTCCGCAATATCCTTGGAAGTGATGGAACCGAAAATCTTACCGCCGTCACCAGCCTTGGTCTTAATTGTTACAGACAGAGTCTTGATTTTTTCTGCATGTGCCTGTGCTGCAGCCTTTTCCTGTGCCTTCTTTTCAGCCGCCACAGCCTTCTGCTTTTCCAGGCTTCTTACGTTGCCTTCGGTCGCTTCCGTTGCCCATCCCTTTGGAATCAGCATATTTCTTGCGTAACCGTCGCTTACCTTTACTACATCACCAGCCTTGCCGGTACCTTTAATATCCTTATTAAGAATGACTATCATTTAAATATTCCTCCATTACTTCAATTATTTTTTCTGCTACATCTTCCTTCGGCTCATCAAGCTGAGCAGCTGCCATGGTCAGATGGCCTCCGCCGCCGAATTTTTCCATGATAACCTGCACATTTATATCTCCCAGGGATCGTGCGCTCACCACAGTCTTACCTGCAGCATTGGTTCCCAGTACAAAGGAAACCTGCACTCCCTTCACGGTCAGAAGCTGGTCTGCAACCTGTGCACAGATTACCTGCTCATCAGAGTGAGGCACTTCACACACGGAAAGCGCCATACCGTTTTCAAAGAACCGGGCAGAAGCCAGTCCCTGAGCATGTATCTGGAATGTCAGCGGGTCTTTCTGGAAGAACCGCTTTACTTCCGTCGGATCCGCCCCCTGACGCCGCAGCCATGCTGCCGCCTCGAAAGTACGCACCCCGGTCCGCACTGCGAACCCGTTTGTATCTATGGTCATGCCGGCCAGCAGAGCCTCTGCTTCCAGCTTTACCAGACTCTTTTTACCACCCATATACAGCAGAATCTCGGTCACCAGCTCACAGGTAGATGACGCATAGCTTTCCATGTATGCAAGGGTTGGATTTTCTATAAATTCCTCCATCTTACGGTGATGGTCAATGACTGCCACCTTTTCCGTCATTTTCAGGAGCTGAGGACACTCTGTCAGACTTGGTCTGTGGGTGTCCACCACGATAACCAGACTTTCGGAATCTGCCAGGCTGATGGCCTTTTCCCGTCCGATGATCTGATAATTTTCACTCTTTCTGGCCTGCATGTAAATGGTCTGCAGTGCCTCATTATGTTCTTCCAGTACAATATATGCTTTCTTGTCAAAAAGCTCACAGAGACGGAAAATCCCCAGTGCTGCACCGAAGCTGTCCATGTCCGGATTTCTGTGCCCCATGATGAATACATTTCTGGACTGCTTGATCAGCTGCTTCAGACCGTGTCCAACAATTCTGGATTTCCCCTTATTGCTCTTCTCTACGGCAGCCAGCTTCCCGCCAAAATATTCAATCTTCAGGTTTCGTTTAATCACGGCCTGGTCGCCGCCGCGTCCCAGCGCCAGATCCAGCGCCGCATCTGCGTACTCTTCGGTCTGCGCAGGAGTTTTGCCGCCTGCACCTACACCAATACTGAGACTTGCAGGGAAGTCCGTTCCTGTTTCCAGCGCACGTATTTCATCCAGAATGTCAAACTTGGCTGCTGCCAGTTTATCCAGATGCTGCTGCTCACAACATATCACATAAGCATTATTTCTGATCC
>JAFYKS010000042.1 GCA_017537495.1 Bacillota bacterium
GTTGGTTTGCGGTATAATTTTATTGTAAATAATAAGGAGCATCTGTTTGAAGAAACCTACGAAAGAAAAGAGGAAGAAGAATAACCGAAAAGGCAGCTACCTGGTGGAAGCAACAATGACTTTACCGGTTATGATTCTGGCTTCTTTAGCCATTGCAATGATAATTAATATAATTGCGGCATGTGAAAGCATTGGATTTGCAGCAAGCTGCCAGCTTAAGAAACATTTATTGTCATATAATTCAAATTGGAATACTGTTTCCCTTTGCAGAAGTCTGGAAGCTGAAGTTGCAGAACAATGTCCGCAGCTGGAAAATTTTCATATTAAATCAGTGCGCAGCGGTTATCGGAGCAGCGGAGTGGAGGATCTGATCAGCCTGACGACAGAAACTTCTTTTCATGTGTTTCATAGCTCTGGAATTGGCGGTGGAGTTACATTTGAAGAGAAGCTGATGGCAAGAGCTTTTACAGGTTCTCTTCAGGATGCTTCTCCACTTGGTGCAGCAGCTTTTATGCAGGGAGGAACTTCACACGATGTGGTCATCTATCCCAAGTATGGAGAACGTTTTCATAAAACGGCCTGCGGGATAGTTCAGCAGCAGAAAGAAGACGGTAACTCCGGATGGTCCATGGATTTGGAAGAAGCGGAACGTCAGGGGTTTACACCATGTCAGATCTGCGGAGGAGGAATTACATGAGAAGAATTGCAGAGAAAAAACATATTGCAGTTCCTTTGTCGCGCTTTTCCTGGCCGGGAAAAGTCTACCGGCTTGCCCGTTCTGAATGTCCTGCTTTCTTTTCTTCTGATGTAACTGTTCAGGGAGAAACGGTACATATCTGTTTCAAAACTGAAGGTTACCGGCCTTTGAAGGAAATCGGGGCTTTGACATGTATACAGTGCCTTGGGATATTGAAAGAACTGCTTCAGCATCTCGCCGCAGCCCGTGACTGGATGTGGTATCCGGAACAGATTGTTATTTCTCCCGATACTGTATGGATTGGCACAGATGGTCATGTCCGCCTTCTGTGCATTCCCGACAGTCGGGAAATCTCTTTATTCCGGAGGCCGGAACTTTTTACAGAAAATCTGAAAAGTCTGACCGACGCCTCCGAGAAGGATGTACTGTCCAGACTTCAGCGGGAGTGGATGGACCGGCCTCATCCTTCCTATAGAATCGTGGGTGCAATTGACAGGATGATTCTGGACCTGCAGGAATATTCTTCTTACCGGTTCATAAAATAGTGTATGGAAACTGGTATGGGGAGGCAGGCAGATGAACAGACAGCAGGCACGGAGAAAAATTCGAAAAAGAAAAAGTACTTCTCAAAATTCAAGGATGAAATTCGGTACGTTTCTTGGTATAATAGTACTGGCGGTTTTCCTTGGGTTTCTTACGGCACGTTTTGTAGTGGGACCGCTGATTGGTTATGATGCGGATGAAAGTCCTGCCAGAGCAGCCAGCGATGAAAAGGAAAAATCAACCGGAGAAAAAGATAAGGATGAAAAGGAAGTATCCGCGGAACTGGAAAAGGGATATGCACTGCAGTTTGGTGCCTTTTCCACAGAAGATGCTGCACAGGACCTTGCAGATAATCTGAAAAGCAGCGGAATTACTGCCGAAATCATTCAGGATGATGACATTTATAAAGTAATCGGTCCGATTCTTTCTACGAAAGAGAAGGCACTGGAAGCACTGGCATCTCTGCCGGAAAACAGTGTGCAGGACGTGTTTATAGCATCATTCAAGTAAAATGTACTCTCCCGGGCCATTGTAGCCGCCGAAAATATTTTGAGGGGAAACAGCAGCGATGATACCACTGTCAACCAGAATGAGACCATCCACTCTGGATGATTTCGTGGGCCAGGAGCATTTCATGTACCCGGGCTCACTCTTTTATAATTCTATAAAAAACAGAACTTTTGAATCCGCTATTTTCTTTGGTCCATCCGGTACCGGAAAGACAACTCTGGCCAGAATTATTGCCCGGGAAATGGATGGGGATTTCTGCGAAATCAATGCTTCCACTTCCGGTACCAAGGAACTGAAAGAACTGCTGGATCAGGCCAGAATGAAGTTTTTCGGACTGGAACAGAAAACTACATACGTATATATCGACGAATTCCATCGGTGGAACAAACTGCAGCAGGACTCTCTTCTGAAAGCACTGGAAGAGGGGGTAATCCGGTTTATCGGCAGTACCACCGAGAACCCGTATTTTGCTGTGAACAATGCAGTTATCAGCAGGGTCAGAAATATTTATGAGTTCCGGCGTCATACACCGGAAGATCTGATGAAGCTGGCACGGCGTGCACTGGAAGACAGGGAGCGGGGATTCGGCAATCTGAATATAAAATATGAAGAGGATGCTCTCCGTGTTCTGGCAAATCTGGCCAACGGAGATGCCCGTGTAACCCTGGATACTGTCGGATTCATTGTGGACAACCTGAATGACGGACAGACCATCACGAAGGAAATCGTGGCAGAAGCCATGCAGAGAAAAATCGGATTTTATGATAAGGGCGATGACCGCTATAACCTGCTGTCCGCTCTGCAGAAATCCATCCGCGGCAGCGATCCGGATGCTGCCATCCATTATTTTGCAAGGCTTGTGGACGGTGGAGCTGATATTCAGATGATTGGACGGCGTCTGCTGGTTATTGCAAGTGAAGATATCGGTATGGCGTATCCTTCAGCCATTTCCATCGTTACGTCCTGCGTACAGGCTGCCCATATGGTAGGGATGCCGGAAGCTGCCATCAACCTGAGTCAGGCGGTGATTATGCTGGCAGCATCACCGAAGTCCAATTCCAGTATTGCAGCATATAATGCGGCAATGGATGATCTGCGCAGCCGCAAAATCGACGATGTGCCGCCGCACCTGAAGGATGCGCACTATCAGGGTGCATCCAAGCTGGGATACGGACTGGAATACAAGTATCCTCACGCATACGGAGGCTATGTGGCGCAGCAGTATCTGCCGAATAATCTGGAGGCAGAAGGTGTGAAATATTACCGTCCGACAGAAAACGGATCGGAAGGATCATTTAAGAAATTTTTAGACAGTCTGGAGAAATCATATGCAGGTTCGGGAAATAAAAAGGGCTGAGAACAGCGGGTTCTGCTTCGGTGTGAAGCGGGCCATTAATAAAACAGAAGAGCAGATTGCACTTAGCGGAGGACGTACGATATATACTTGCGGACCGCTGATTCATAACCGTTTTGTAACAGACGATCTGGCAGCAAGAGGTGCACATATTATTACAAGCCTGGACGAAGTGAAAGAGGGAGATACGGTCATCGTACGGTCTCATGGTGAGCCGGAGCGTTTCTTCCTGGATGCGGAAGCAAAAGGCGTGAATGTGATTAATGCCACTTGTCCATTTGTCAGCAAAATCCATGCACTTGCTAAGGAAGCGCGCAGTGAGGGTTATCAGGTGGTTATCGTAGGCGACCGGAACCATCCGGAGGTGCGCGGTATTTCCGGATGGTGCAATGATGAAGCCATTATAGTGGCAACGGTGGAGGAGGCTGATGCTATCGAAGCGGACAACCTGTTCCTGGTTTGCCAGACTACTATAAAGAAAGAAACTCTGGATGCGGTTGCATCCGTTCTTGAAGCAAAGGGAAAGCAGATGACCATCCGAAATACCATCTGCAGTGCCACAGCTGACAGACAGAACAGCTGTGTGAAACTTGCCGGAGAAAGTGATGCAATGGTAATTATTGGGGGAAGAGACAGCTCCAATACCCGTAAGCTGTGGGAGATTTCAAAAAAAATTTGTGAAAACAGCTTTTTTGTTGAAAAAATAGAAGATTTACCATTGCAGAAACTCGAAAAATGTAATAAAATAGGTATTGCAGCGGGTGCATCGACGCCCGAATGCGTAATAGAGGAGGTTATTGCTACCATGAGTGAAATTATCACTGAAATGAACATGCAGGACTTAATGGAAGACATTGAAAAGTCCTTAAGACTGCCTAGAGTAGGCGAAACTGTTAACGGAAAGGTACACCAGGTTACTGAAAAAGAAATCATCGTTAACATGGGATGTAAGAAAGACGGTATCATCCCGAAGGAAGAAGTAACATTAGAAGGAGACCAGAAGCTGACAGATTTATTCAACGAAGGCGATGAAATCCAGGCTAAGGTTATCAAGACTGATGACGGCGACGGCGGAATTTTACTGTCTAAGAAGAAATTAGAAGTAAATGAACACTGGGGTGAAATCATCGAAGCTTCTGAAAATAAGACTGTTATCACCGTTAAGGTTGTTAAACAGGTGAATGGTGGCGTAATCGCTGCTTACAAGGAAGTTTCCGGCTTCATTCCTCTGTCCCAGTTATCCGATAAGTATGTTGAAAATGCTGATGAATTCATGGGTCAGGAACTGGATGTAAGAATCACCAGAGTTGACCAGAAGAGAGGCAGAGCTGTATTCTCCCACAAGGTTGTGCTGGCAGAAGAAAAGCAGAAGAAGCTGGATGCTATCTGGAACGGTCTGAACGTTGATGATGTTGTAGAAGGTACTGTAATGAGATTTACTGATTACGGTGCATTCGTTGACCTGGGCGGCATCGACGGTTTACTGCACATCTCCGAAATCTCCTGGGGCAAGCTGAAGCACCCACAGGAAGTTCTGGCGATTGGCGATACTGTTAAGGTTAAGATTCTGTCCATGAACTCTGAAAAGGGCAA
>JAFYKS010000433.1 GCA_017537495.1 Bacillota bacterium
GAAGTTCAGCGCGCCTTCTCTTTCCATAGCCTTCAGACGGATTACACCGGTAGTAGTTTCTTCACAGCCGCCCCATACTTCTTCGCCCAGTTCCGGTCTGGTAACGTGTACACAGGTTACCAGGTCGCCACCGTCATCGATGATGATGTTTGGCTTGTGTTCCAGACACATCTGAATGTGTCTTTCATATTCTTCCGGAGTTGCTCCGTGGTATGCATAAACCTTGATGCCTCTTTCTGCCAGAGCTGCAGTTACATCATCCTTGGTGGACAGAGGGTTGCTTCCGGTTACAGCGATGTCTGCACCGCCAGCTGCCAGTACCAGAGCCAGATAAGCAGTCTTTGCTTCCAGGTGGATGGACAGGGAAATCTTTACTCCTTCAAAAGGTCTGGTCTTGCTGAATTCTTCTTCCAGACCGTTCAGCAGCGGCATATTCTTCTTAACCCATTCAATCTTCTGATGACCTGCAGGTGCCAGAGACAGGTCTCTAACTTCATACTGTTTCATGTTTCTTATATTCTCCTTTTCTTCTCGGTTTGCGGCGCAGTATTTTTCGTTTGCGGCGCTATTCTACTGTTACGGACTTAGCCAGATTCTTCGGCTTATCAATATTGCAGCCTCTTTCGCGGGCCACATAGTAAGCAAAGAGCTGCAGCGGTACTACGGACAGCAGCGGCGTAATTTCGTCACGGCATGCCGGAATGTACAGCACCTCATTGCTGTGGGTTTCAATTTCAGTATTGCCTTCCTTGGCAATGGAAAGTACGTGGGCACCTCTTGCCTTTACTTCCTGGATGTTTGACAGCATCTTTTCATAGAGGAAGTCCTGAGTTGCCAGGGTTACCACCAGGGTGCCCGGTTCAATCAGTGCAATGGTACCATGCTTCAGTTCCCCTGCCGCAATGGCGAAGGAATTGATGTAGCTGATTTCCTTCAGCTTCAGGGATCCTTCGTAAGATACAGAAGAGTCCAGTCCGCGGCCGATGAAGAATACCTGCTCCTTGTTATAGAGCATCTTGGACAGTCCTTCAATCATGTTGGCATTCTTCAGAGATTCCTTCAGCTTGCCGGAAACATCCAGCAGGTCTGCGATGAACTGATCATAGTACTCTCTTGTAATGGTTCCCTTTTCATAACCCATATACAGACCAATCAGGTACATGCACATGAGCTGAGTTGTATATGCTTTGGTGGATGCCACAGCAATTTCCGGACCTGCCCATGTGTAGAACACGTCATCGGATTCACGTGCCACGGAGCTTCCCACCACATTAACTACACTGAGAACTCTTGCACCCTTTCTCTTGGCTTCTCTCAGAGCCGCCAGGGTATCCAGAGTTTCACCGGACTGGCTGATGGCGATGAAGAGGGTCTTATCGTCCACATAAGGATCACGGTAACGGAACTCGGATGCCACATCCACTTCCACCGGAACCTTCGCCAGCTTTTCGATAATGTACTTGCCTACCAGGCCGGCATGGTAGGCGGTACCGCAGGCAACAATGTAAATCTTGTTAAACCCTTCGATATCTTCCTTCGTCATGGAGATACCGTCCAGCTTAATGGTTCCGTCCTCATTGAGGCGGCGGCTGATGGTCTCATGAAGACCCTTCGGCTGCTCGTAGATTTCCTTCAGCATGAAGTGTTCGTAGCCTTCCTTTTCGGCCGCATCTGCATCCCAGGTTACATGGAATACATCACGGGACACTTCATTGCGTTCGTCGTCATAAATCTTCACGCTGTCCGGAGTCAGAACCACGGTTTCATTATTTTCAATCAGATAAATTTCTTTTACATATTTCAGCAGCGCCGGGATGTCGGAAGCGATGAAATTGCATCCTTTGCCCAGACCTGCAATCAGCGGTGCATCCTTACGCACTGCTACAATCTTCTCAGGCTGATCCGCAGCGATAACACTGATGGCATAAGCCCCGCGCATCTGCGCTACAGCCTTATACACAGCATCTTCCAGATTGCCCTCATAGTGAATTCCGATCAGCTGAGCGATGACTTCAGAGTCGGTCTCAGAACGGAAACGGATTCCGTGCTGTTCTGTCAGCATTTTACGCAGTTCCACATAGTTTTCGATGATACCGTTGTGAACGACTGCAATCTGTTCATCTGCACTGAAATGAGGGTGTGCATTCACATCAGAAGGTGCACCATGGGTAGCCCAGCGTGTATGTCCAATACCGGTTCCGCTCGCCATCGGGTCATCACCAATCAGATTTTCCAGATTGGCAATTCCGCCCACGTGTTTTTTCAGCAAAAGCTTTCCGTCCTGCACCACTGCAACACCAGCGGAGTCGTATCCTCTGTATTCCAGACGTTTCAGACCGTCAATAATTATTTCTTTGGCATTATCACTGCCAACATATCCTACAATACCACACATAATGTATGTCTCCTTTTACTCTGCCGGCTGGCTGAATTTGTTCTGGATCAGAGCAGCCAGATTTTCTGCCAGCGGACGGATCTGATCGATGTCGCTGCCTTCCATCATAACTCTTACCAGAGGTTCGGTTCCGGATGGACGGATCAGCAGGCGGCCGTTTCCGGCAACTGCTTCTTCCACTGCAGCAATCTCTGCTGCCACTTCCGGATCGTTCATATATGTTTTTTTATGATCGTTATGGATTCTGGCATTTACCAGAACCTGCGGATAAATCTTAATCTCATCGCTCATTTCAGCCATGGTCCGGCCATCCTTCAGCATGGCCTTTACAAGCTGGAGAGAGCTCATGACACCGTCACCAGTTGTGGTGTGTTCCAGGAAAATAATATGTCCGGACTGTTCACCGCCGATTACGCATCCTGTCTTCAGCATGCTTTCCAGTACATAACGGTCGCCTACGCCTGTTACATCCACGGAGATGCCTGCTGCTTCCATATCCTTATGGAAACCGATGTTGCTCATAACAGTAGCAGTCACCTTATCATCCACCAGACGGCCTTCTTTCTTCAGCATCTTGGCGCAGATGGCGATGGTCTTATCTCCGTCCACTACGCGGCCCAGATTGTCAACGACAATCAGTCTGTCTGCATCGCCATCAAAGGCCAAACCGATGTCTGCACCATGGCGTACCACTTCCACCTGCAGTTTTTCCGGATGGGTGGAACCGCATGCTTCGTTGATATTGATGCCGTTCGGTTCATTTCCGATAACGGTCACATCAGCGCCCAGAGCCTTATAGACACGTTCTGCAATCTGATAGGATGCACCATTGGCACAATCCAGTACCACCTTGCGGCCGTCCAGACGGTAATCCACTGTATCCAGCAGACGCTGCACATACAGGTCTGCAGCATCTTCTTCTGCTTCCAGGCATTTACCGATCTGATCACCGGTAATGTGACTGTTTACATCGATGCTGCTGATAATAATATCTTCAATCTTTTCTTCCAGCAGGTCATCCAGCTTGAAGCCTTCTCCGTTGAAGAATTTGATTCCGTTATACTCGAAAGTGTTATGAGACGCACTGATAACAATACCTGCATCTGCGTGATAATAGCGGGTCAGATAAGCTACAGCCGGTGTAGGCACTACACCTGCTTTGATAACATTTCCGCCTACAGCCAGAATTCCCGCAGTCAGAGCTGCTTCCAGCATATCTCCGGATACTCTGGTATCCTTGCCGATTACAACCACCGGACGTTCATTTTTCTTTTTTAATACATATGCACCAGCCTTGCCCAGTTTAAATGCAAGTTCCGGTGTCAGTTCTTTATTTGCAATTCCTCTGACACCATCGGTGCCGAATAATCTACCCATAATATTTCCTCCCCATTAAGCAGCAGGAACAGGTTCCTGCTCTGCTTCAGTTCCTGCATCACCGGCTTCATTTCCGGTTTCTGCATCTGCCTCCGGCGCTTCGGTCTCTGCGCTGCCGGCAGAATTCTCTGTCTCATCCTGTTCTGCAATATGCACTGTAACTACTTCCGGTTCAAATTCCACAAGACTCAGCAGTTTATTGTAACGGCAGTTCAGGATGACTCTGTGTGTTCCAGGTTCCATATTCCGGACATTCACAACGAAACTGAAATCTGCATCAGTCAGTTCCTCCACAATTGTATCACGGCCTGTCACGTGGAGAAGAATATCCACGTCATCCAGGGTCACGGTCATATTTTCAGCAATGCCCTCTGCTACAATCGCTTCTTTGCTGTATTCAAAGGTTCTGCTTTCCATTCCCCGCACTGCAACCTGTGCCTGCAGTTTCTGAGAATCAGAGGCCACTTCCACACCATCCGGAAGAATCGGAACTACCGTCAGTACCGTATCTTCGTAAATCTTGGAAACATCCAGGGTTTCAGCGGTAATCAGGCTGACTGCGCTCAGGTCATCATTCAGACCCTTGATTGTAATAGTCTTAGGCAGTGTAACAGTCCGTTCCACATCCAGAGATTCTGTACCGGTCACCGGCACATCCAGCCGTACAGTCTTCTTGTTAAGATTTACTGCAGATACAGAAATACTGTCTGCATTCATTGCCACATTTTTCACAGTTTCTCCGTTCCGGTCAACCGGACGGACATTTACGGTGAAAGACTTCAGTTCAGATCCGACTTTGCCGATATCCAGCGGTGCATCGATTTTTTCAATCTGGTTTACCAGTGTCATTGCACCGGTTACACTTATGTGCTGCTGGCTCAGCTGTACAATATATGGTTCAATATCATCACTGATGCTTCCGGCCATGGAAACTCCAACTGGTTTTTCTTCCGTAACCAGCTGGTCTACTATGATGGAAATCTTCTGCTTGGTTTCCATCTCCACATTATTAATTCTTCCAATCTGAAGGCGCACGGTATGTTCCCCTTCTTTATAGCCTTCCAGATCTGCTACAATCTTGATGTCATTTCTGCTTACTTTTTTAATCTCGCTGAGAACACCCTTCACCTGAACATCCACATAGGAGTCACTCACGGAC
>JAFYKS010000434.1 GCA_017537495.1 Bacillota bacterium
GAGGATACTGCATGCATCATCTATGATGTGCTGCAGGGCCTGGCAAAACTTCACGGGCAGGGTTATGTGCACAGAGACTTCTACCCGGGGAATATCATACAGAATTTCCGGGATGGAGAGACGATTTCTGCTGTTATCGATTTTGATGAGATGCAGAAACAAAGCGAAGATACACGTCCATGCTTTCGTTTCAGCGGCTATCATGCACCTGAAATTGTACTTCATGATGAATCGTATGACGAGAAATCGGAAATGTTTTCTTTGGGTGTGATTATGTGGGAACTGCTGTTTGGATCATGTCCTTTTGGCGGATATGATTATTTCGGCAGAGTGATTGCAGAATCCTGGGCTAAATATGAGAAAAACGCAGAGGACTGCCATGCTGAAGTAAGGGAAGGAATCAAAAGACTGAAGAAGTCCCTGGAAGAAATAGATGGAGTTTCCGGAGAATGTGCAGAACTGCTGCAGCTGCTCTTAGCAGAGAAGAAAGAAGCGAGAATCACAAGTTCTGTTGCTTTGCAGCATAATTTCTTTAAAATGCATCGGAAGAAACAGATAGGAGAAGCGTAAAGTGAGAGACGAAAACTTGAGAATTTGTATTATCGGTGCAGGATTTGTAGGAATGAAGCATGCAGCAGCTTATGGGGCTTCAAAGCGTGCGAAATTACAGGTCGCCTGCGATTCGAATTTTGATGCGGCAAGCAGAATGGCAGAGAGCTGCGGATTCGAAAGGATTGAGTGTAACTGGGAAAAAGCCGTAACTGCCGAGGATGTGGATATTGTATGCATCTGCGTTCCAAACCATATGCATTTTAAGATTGCTTATGCTGCGCTGCAGGCCGGAAAGGCTGTAGTTTCTGAAAAACCATTGGGAATGAACAGCAAAGAATCAGAAGAACTTGCGGCACTGGCGGAAGCCCGCATGGCAAAGACGTCATGCTGTTACAATCTGGTTTACGTTCCGGCAATTCAATATGTAAAGAGACTGATTGACAGAGGAGAACTTGGAGAACTGGTTTGTTTCCGTGGCTGTTATGATAACGACAGACTTGCAGATCCGAATGGTTTGTTTGAATGGAGAATGGAAAAGAAACATGCAGAAGGCGGTTCAATCTGTGATTTAGGTTTGAATATCATCGCTGTATCACAGTATCTATTTGGGGATATCGTGTCTGTTGCTGCGATTACCGATATTATTCATGGCAAAAGGGCGGACAGAAACGGAACTCTGTATGATGTTGAGAATGACGATATCGCACAGTTTATTTATACTTACAGAAACGGCGGTATGGGCTATATTTCCTGCAACAGGGTGGCACCCGGAAGTAAGCAGGATATGAAATTTGAGATACAATTTACAAAGGGCGCTGTACGCTTCTGTCTGGAAAGAATGAACGAAATTCAGGTTTTCAGAATCGGACAGAGTGGATATGAAATTGTGAAATCAGATGACAGCGGATGGTTTAATGTGGGATATGAAGAGCTTAAAACAATTGATGCAGAGCATTTTTTAAGCTGTGTAAGTGAAAACGGGACTGTAGCTGTTGATTTTGATTTTGCAGCAAAAGTGGATAAGACGATTGAAGCAGTTCTTGAGGCGGCTGAAAGAAGTGCCTGGGTAACGATAAAATAGCGAAGGGTGGCAATGTGTATGACGAATCTGTTCGCAGAACGGCTGCTGGTGATTTGTATGCTGACAAATGACTGCAATCAGGCCTGCAAATACTGTTCAGAAAGTGCGGGATGCGGGAATGCAGAAATGCTGCCATATGAAGTGGTTGACCAGCTGCTGAAAGATATATACAGCATAAGCAAAGAAAGTATTATCAGCTTTATTGGCGGAGAAGCAACAATCTGGCCGGGATTCTATGATATCCTGAAGGCGGAAAGTTTCGAAAAAATCAGTTTGAGATCGTTGTATACCAATGCAACAGCCATTTCCGGAGAGCACATCGATTCCATCAGGGATGCAGGATTTTTCGAGGTGAGAGTCAGTCTGGATTCCGACAGGCAAGAGGAGCATGATGCCTCACGAGGAGCCGGAACCTTTCATAAAGCAGTATCGAATATCGGGCTTATGGTTGAAAATGATATCCCTGTAACAGCAGGTACAGTGTTGAGTAAATCTAATTTAAACAGGCTGGAAGGTCTGATTGATTATTTTAAAAGTCTTAATCTGAAAATGATACACTTCTTCCCTCTTTACATGAAAGGCAGGGGGGGCAGTCAAAAGAGCCTTGAACTGAGTACGGAGGACAGGGAATACATCAGAAGAAAACTGGAGACAAACTACCCTTCCTGCAGTGCGGCCAGAGAGCCTCTCTGCGAATCCGGAACCTGGTATTTTAAGGTCTTATGCAATGGGGACTGTATCGTTCAGAAAGACCGCGATAAAAGAGAATTGGGCAACTTATTTGAACACCGTTTCAGTGAGCTGTATCGAAAAGCGGAAGCGATGCTGAACCCTGCTGTAATCAGCTGCAAAGAATGTAAATACTATGATAATCCCATTCTCTGTGAAAACATGCATATATATTGCATGAATGATCTGAACTTTATGGTGTAATCTGTGCGAGGTGAAAAATGAAAGAGCATCTGGAAACTCTGCTGAAAAAGTTTGTGAAATACAACTCTGCCGAATTTGCAGATAAATTTTTAAAGCTGTCTGAAGATGTTTATTATGATGCTGTAATTATTTCTCCCGGCTGGACAGCCTCAAAGATATTTTCAAAATCTGAGTACAGCGTTCAAGTTGTTTCACAGCATACATATACCAGCGTTCAGCTGATTACCATGGAGGAAAAAAAGGTTGCTTGGATTCAGTGTGTTCCGGGCAGCTGCAACGTCATTGATTATCTGGGATATTGTGCCGGCTTGAATTTCGGGAAACTGATTTTTTTCGGTGCTGCAGGAGGATTGACAGAAGAATACACAATCGGTACTGTATGCACTCCTTCAAGCTGTATCGCAGGAAGTATGGCTGAGGCCTATCTGATGGAGAATCCTCTGGACTGGAAGCCATTTCAGGAGATATTTCCGAACAATCCTGAATGGATTGACAGCGTATGTGAGCTGGCTGACTTTTCAGTGAAAAAAGCAAAAGTGTTCTGCACTGACTCCATTTTCTGTGAATATAATCATCTGGATTTTATTACCGGTTTTCAGACTGACCTGATTGAGATGGAAACAAGCGGGTTTTATCGTATGGCAGAACTTTTGGAGAAGCCTTCCATCGCATTGCTGGTTGTTTCGGATAATTCAATTACAGGCCAGCCGCTTTTCGGGATGAGCCAGGAACAGCTTGCTGATTTTAATCACAGCTGTCAGGTGCTGATTCCGCAGATTATAGAAAGAATCGTACTTCAGCAGAAGTGCAATAAGGTGGAGTAAAAAGCCCTTGCACTGATATGAAAGGAGTTTTACCATGAGCATAAAAACAGTTGTATTAAACGGGGACCGAATGAATTATGACGGCCGTCTGGATTTTTCTATTCTCTCTGATGAAGTAAAGGTTTACGAAGAAACCGAGCCAGAACAGATTTTGGAAAGAGTTCAGGGATTCGATATCGTTGTAACCAAGGAAATCCCGGTTCCCGGTGATATCATCCGCCAGTTTCCGGAAGAAGTAAAGCTGATCGTGGAAGCGGGTACTGGATATAACAACCATGATCTGGAAGCAATTAAAGAAAAGGGAATCACCCTGTGCAACGTGCCAGCCTACAGCACCGAACGCGTGGCGCACACTGCTATCATGATGATTATGAATCTGAGCTCCTCTATGAGAAAGCAGATGAACATGCTGCATGATAAGGACCGTACCAACTTCACCAGATGCATGCAGGTGGATCATGTGGAAATCAACGGCAAGACTCTGGGCGTTATCGGTACAGGCAACATCGGCCGTGAGGTAATCAAAATCGCTCAGGCACTGGGCATGAAGATTCTGGCTTATGCGCGTACACCAAGGGAAGATGAACCGGGCATCCATTTCGCGGCCCTGGAAGAAGTTCTGGCACAGAGCGATTATCTGACGCTCCACTGCCCGTTAAACGCAGACTCACGTCATTTGATAAATAAAGACACTCTGGCTCTCATGAAGCCGACTGCATTTATTATTAACACTGCCCGCGGTGCTCTCATCGACGAGGCTGCACTGATTGAGACGCTGCAGGAGGGCCGCATCGCAGGTGCGGGGTTGGATGTGCAGGAAGTGGAACCCCCGGCAGCAGACAATCCACTCTACGATATGGAAAACGTCATCATCACACCGCACATGGGATGGAGAGGCCTGGAAACACGTCAGCGCCTGGTATCCATTGCGGCAGATGATATTAAGAACTTCCTGGCAGGAACACCAATCAATGTGGTAAGCCA
>JAFYKS010000435.1 GCA_017537495.1 Bacillota bacterium
AGTGTCAATCTTCTTTACATCATCTACATCATCATCTGCATGAGCCAGCAGTGCCTTCTGCAGAGATTCTGCACCATCTTTCTTCTTGCTGTTTTCAGACATATTGTCCAGCAGAGTCGGAACAGCCTTCTGCAGCAGTAAACCTACCACATCATCATCCACACCAACTGCCTTACCAATCTGCTTTGCCATGGAACCTGTCAATAAATCTTTAATATCCATATGAAACCTCCTGTGGGTATGAGTTAGCATAATATTAACACAGGTTTTAAAAACTTACAAGTTTTACGTGTATCCATCGGGATTTTATGGTATACTTTCAGTTGGAAAACGTTTAACCATGGAGGTTTTAAATAAATGAAACAGATGACAGCCCTCTTCGAAGATATTTTCTGCGAAGAGAAACTGATAAAAATGATATTCGGCGGCAAGCGGAAGAAATCCCAGGAATGCCAGAAAGCAGCCATCCGCCCAGTCCGCATCAGCGGCCAGCTGGTATACCAGGTGGAATACACCTTTGAGAAAAAGGTTACCCACGAAAACCTGAACGCAGAAGATGCCGTAAAGAAGTCCCTGGATCTGATTACAGAAGACTTCAAGCAGATTAATATTTTCCTGGAAGGGGAAGACATTCAGGTATTGGCATCCAAGCCTGCCTCACCGAAGGTATCACGCAAGGGTGGTACGAAGAAACAGGGCAGCCTGGAGCATAATCAGAAGAAGAACTACGTGATTCCTGATGGTCAGCCTGTAGATTTCCTGATACGCCTCGGTGTCATGGATAAGGATGGCCGCGTGTTCAAAAAACATTACGGCAAGTTCCGTCAGATCAACCGTTACCTGGAAATCGTGGAAGATGTGTTCCCTTACCTGCCGGAGGAAGGTCCTGACGGCCGTCCGCTGAAGATTATCGATTTCGGCTGCGGCAAGGCTTATCTGACTTTCGCCATCTACTATTATCTGAAGGTTCTGAAGCAGCGTAATGTAGAAATCATCGGTCTGGACCTGAAAACCGATGTTATCGATTTCTGCAACAAGGTTGCTCACGATCTGAAATATCATGAACTGAAGTTCCTCATGGGCGATATCGCAGACTACACCAGTGACCATGCTGATATGGTAGTAACACTGCATGCCTGTGACACGGCTACCGACTACGCCCTGATCAATGCGGTATCCTGGAATACAAAGGTTATCCTCAGTGTCCCATGCTGCCAGCACGAACTCTTCAGCCAGATTAAGAGTGATGTGCACCAGCCGATGCTGAAGCACGGCATCCTGAAGGACCGTCTGACAGAATATCTGACCGATGGTCTGCGCGGACTGAAGCTGGAAGCCTGCGGCTATGATGTAGCCATGATTGAATTTACCAGCCTGGAGCACACCGCCAGAAATATCATGATTAAGGCAGTAAAAAGTGATGCCGCTGCCGATGCACTGGAAGCTGCTGAAAACGGTGCGGACCGCCGCCAGCAGGCTGCAATTCTCCGTGCTGCAGAAGCCAAGGCATCCCGGGCTCAGCGCCAGTACGAAGAGCTGCGTGATTTCTATCAGGTACGCCCTACCATCGACCAGCTGATGCCAAATAAATAATCAAATAAATAATAAGGAACAAAAAATACAAAAGTGGACTTTTCAGTCCACTTTTTATATTTTCTTAAATTTCCACTTCCACTGTCTGCATCGGTTTCACATCCACAGGGCTGTCGATGTAAATTTCCACCGCACGTCCGTCCTTAACGACTGCAGTGGCATCAATGGTGCCTGCCGGCTGCGGAATGGACCAGCTGTATGTGCCGTCCTCACGTCCCATGGAAAATGCCGCTGCCATGGCTGTTGTGCCGGATCCGCAGGACCCTTCAAAATATGTAGAATCCACGTCTTTCACATATACAACCGGTGTCAGCTTTTTCTCTGCTGTATCCCAGAACATGAATCCCATAGCCGGTGGATTCAGCTGCTCGTAAACACGGTCTTTCAGCAGGTCAAAGACTTCCTTTGATGCCGGCAGATCCTCCACGATGATGTGCAGAATGCCTCCGAAGTCCACGATGGTGCATTCCTGCTTCTTTTCGCAGGAAATCGGATTCGGCATGCGGATTTTGGCACTGTTCATATCCATATCCAGTTCTACCTGCAGTGTGTAATCACATCCGCTGACCTGTACGGTGCGCACAGAGGTACCGCAGTCGCCCGCTTCCTGTGCCAGAATCAGGCCGAAGGAACGGGATGCATTGCCGCAGAATTCCAGTCCGCACATTTCCATAGCCCCATCAGCAGCAGGAATATCTGCCTTTTCCAGAATAAAGGCCACCTGCTCCCCTTTCAGTTCCTCCATTGCCAGAAGCTGGGACGCCACAGTCTGATATTCACTGCGGGGAACCGGTGTTTTAACGAATATGGTAATATTGCCGGATGGGTTGGCAACAATAATATCGATATTTTTTTTCATAATCTTACTCCTTTATCATCATTTCATGAAGCTTCTGTGCAAAATCCACAGCCTTCTGCTGCTTCTCTTCGTCCATGAAGTTTTCTTTATAGCTGCGCTGACGTGCTGCCAGCATGCCTGCATAGTTCAGTTTTGAATGGCGGCAGTATCTGCGAAGGCTTTCTTCCATCAGATCTGTCCCTTTTTCCACAGGATACCCGCAGGTGGTTATCAGTGCCGCGGTCTTGCCTTCCCAGAGAGATGGGCCCCATTCCTCACCATAATATTTATTCATACCATAGACCAGTCTGTCCAGTGCCGCCTTCATCGGCGGGGTCCAGGACCAGCTGTATACCGGCGATGCCAGAAGAAGCAGATCCGACTCCATAACAGAATCAAATATGTTCTCCATACTGTCTTGCTGAATACAGCCGAACACGCTCCAGTCTTTCTGACATCTGCGGCAGGCCAGACAAGGTTTTACGTCTTCTGCGTACAGAGAATACGCTCTGCAGTCATGACCCAGTTCCGTCAGTTTCTCCTTCACAGGTTTTAGAAGCTGCGCCGTATTCCCCTCAGGTCTTGGGCTCGCAAACAAAATACATACTTTCATCAAATTGCCTCCTGCATGCTCCTTTTCTGTCATTCTACCATTTCACAACAGGCTTTACAACGGTATTTCCCTCCTCTTAGCAAAAAATTGCTTGTATTATAAATATAAATATGGTATTCTGTTATGGCTGATTTATTCAGCAAAAAGCAGCATCAGGCACCCTTCAGCAAGGTGCCGAACCCGTGGAGACTGGGAGATGTACCCAAGAGGTTCAAGGGACCGCACTCGAAATGCGGCAGCCCGGGTAACCGGGGCGTGGGTTCGAATCCCACCATCTCCGCCACAAAGAAAACACCTGCGAAGTCGCTCTCGCAGGTGTTTTTGTGTTTTTTGAATTTCTGATTTCCTGCTATTGGTTTTTTGTGTCCGTATTCAAAGAAATACTTATTTTCTTTGTTGACACGCACAATTTTTTCTTGTATACTGGGAACATGTTAATTGCTTCTTAACGAAGAGGCTTGCAATTATTCTTGGGAGGTTTATTCATGGACGAAAAAAATCGTGGTAATTTCAGCGGAAGCCTGGGGTTCATTCTTTCAGCTATCGGTTCTGCTGTAGGTCTTGGTAACTTATGGGGTTTCCCTTACAAAATGGGTGCTAATGGTGGTTTCCCATTCTTAATTATTTATTTAGTATTCGTAGTATTCTGCGGCGTGGTTGTTATGGCGCTGGAAATGGCTATCGGCCGTAAGACCGGTAAGAGCCCTGTTCTGGCTATGGCATCCCTGGGCAGCAAGTATAAATTCGTCGGCTGGCTCAGTGTACTGTGTCCAATCATCATCAGTGGTTTCTACTCAATCCTTATCGGCTATTCCGTAAGATACGTATGGGGCTTCCTGCTCGAAATCTTCGGTGCTAACGGTTTCGGCGGCATGGGCGGCGGAGACTTCTTCGGTGCATACACTGCTGAACCAATGCAGGTTCTGCTCTTCACCGTAATTACACTGGTATTCTGCGGACTCATCGTTGCAGGCGGTATCTCCGGCGGTATCGAAAAATTCAATAAGATTGGTATCCCTGGCCTGTTCATCCTGCTGATTGTAATCATCGTTTACAACTTCACATTACCAGGCGCAACTCAGGGTCTGACATATATGTTCACTTCCAAGGGTATGGAAATGGCTGGTACTGAGTTCAACTTCTTCAATGCTTGCCGTGTTGCTGCAGGTCAGATGCTGTTCTCCTGTTCCCTGGGTATGGGTATTATGATCACCTTCGGTTCCTACATGGATCCTAAGGAAAACATCTCCAAGAATGCATGGGTAATTCCTGCTGCTGACACACTGGCTGCTATTATGGCAGGTCTGGCAATCTTCCCTGCTGTGTTCGCACAGGGCGGTTCTCCAAACGGCGGCGTTGGTCTGTTATTCATCACTCTGCACGACACCTTCACTTCCATGGGCAGCATCGGTAATGTAATCGGTTTCCTGTTCTATGTACTGGTAATCTTTGCAGGCGTATCCTCTCTGATTTCCCTGATGGAAGTAGCTTCTGCGCACTATATTGACAGCAACGAAGCAAAGGGTAAGCCGGTTTCCAGAAAGAACGCAGTTCTGACTATGACCTTAATCATCTTCGTACTGTCCATTCCAGTTTGCTTAGACATGCTGGGCGGCGGTGCTACAAGCCAGTTACCTCTGGTAAGCAAGATTGGCTGTCTGGTAGACACTTACGACTTCTTTACTGAAGGTATCATGATGCCTCTGGCTGCAATCCTGATGTGTCTGATCGTTGGCTGGGCTAAGGGTCCTGAATGGTATGAAGAAGAAATGGAAAAGCATGGAAACAAGATCATGGGTAAGGCATTCTTCAGAATTTCCATCAAGTACATCACACCAATCATGATGACATTCGTACTCATCTCTCTAGCACTGTCCTATCTGGGAATCTAATTACTAAGACTTTTAAAATATTAAGAGAAGTTCTCCGTGAACTTCTCTTTTTTTTCTTCTAAAAATGGGTTATACTATGGGTATTAAATCAATCCGGAGGTTATCATGGATCCAAGAATCAAGAAATTATCTGAGCTTCTGACCAGCTATTCCTGCCGCCTGCAGCCAGGCGAAAAGGTTCTCATCGACTATGAAGGAGAAGAAACCAAACCGCTGGTCCGTCAGCTCATTAAAGACGCATATAAACTGGGAGCAAAACCATACGTCAATCACAGAGACAGTGCTGTGCTGAGAGAGATTTTGCTGGGGGCTGATGAAGAGCAGATTGCTTTTCTGGACGAATATCAGCTGTATCAGATGAAGGGCATGGATGCCTATATCGCAATCCGTGGAAATGCCAATGTTTCTGAACTTTCCGACGTGCCATCTGAAAAGCTGAATATGTACTACCGCCTGACTCAGCCTACACTGGATTACCGTGTAAATAAGACGAAATGGGTCATTTTAAGATACCCAAATGCCTCCATGGCACAGCTGGCAGGAAAGAGCCAGGAAGCCTTTGAGGACTTCTATTTTGACGTTTGCACCCTGGATTACCAGAAGATGAGCGATGCTATGGACTGCCTGGTTGATCTGATGAATCAGACCGATAAGGTACGTCTCGTTGGCCCTGATACAGACCTGACCTTCTCCATCAAAGACCTGCCAGCCATCAAATGTGCCGGTGAATGCAACATTCCGGACGGAGAAGTCTACACTGCACCGGTGAAGGAGTCCATGAACGGATATATCACCTATAACACCGCCAGCGAAGAACAGGGCTTCACCTACGAAAATATCCGCTTTGAAATTGAAAACGGTAAAATCGTAAAGGCCACAGCCAACGATACAGACCGCATCAACCAGCTCCTGGATACAGACGAAGGTGCCCGCTACTTCGGTGAATTTGCCATCGGCGTAAATCCGTTTGTACTGGAACCGATGAAGGATACACTCTTCGATGAAAAGATCTGCGGAAGCTTCCATCTGACTCCGGGCATGGCCTATGAAGATGCAGACAACGGCAACAAATCTGCAGTGCACTGGGATCTGGTCATGATTCAGCGTCCGGAATACGGCGGCGGAGAAATCTGGTTTGATGATGTGCTGATCAGAAAAGACGGTCTTTTCGTGATCGACCAGCTGAAATGCCTGAACCCGGAAAATCTGAAGTAAACTTACAGGAGATGCAGCAATGAACGAAACTAAAAAACCTACTCTTCTTGAAAAAATCGGAGTAACACCGAAACAGATCGGTTATCTGATGCTGTCCGACCTGTTCTACGCACTGGCACTGGACCTGTTCTACGTGCACAATAACATCGCAGCAGGAGGACTTGCCGGTATTGGTACGGTTCTGAACTCCCTCTTCGGCCTTCCGGTCGGTGTCGTTGTGTTTATCCTGAACATCCCAATCTGTCTCTGGGGTCTCACTCTGAAAGGAAAAAGCTATATCTTCATGTCACTGATTGCAGTCGGCGTGTATTCCACCATTGTGGATGTACTGGCTTTCCTTCCTTCTGTTACAGACGATAAACTGGTAGCCGTCATCTGCGGCGGTATCCTCTACGGCGTGGCCGCCTCCTTCTCCGTAAAGGCGCAGATTTCCGCCGGCGGTACAGACCTTCTGGCCAAGCTGATTATCACCAAATTCCGTCATGTGAGCCTGGGTACCCTCCTTCTGCTCATCGATGGTTCCAT
>JAFYKS010000436.1 GCA_017537495.1 Bacillota bacterium
CTCCAGCATTCTCTCAAAATCTCTTTCTTCGGACTGTCTGATAATCATAGTGTTTCTCCTGTTGTGATGTCTTAGTTAAATGTAAAACTGTCGTTAATCATGGATGCACCGTAGAGGACGAGCACGTCCTGTCCGCCAAACTCGATAAACTGATCCAGCATGGAACTTTGCATGTAGCGGATGTCCACCAGGGTTACCTTTGCGTAGTCTGCCAGGAACAGAGGTGCGATACTGCTGCCAAAGGAGTCTCTGAAGAGAATCAGTTCACGAGGTTCTTCTCCGGCTTCCTCAGCACGCTGAGCAGCTGCCGGGTTTTCTACGGTAATCAGTGCTGCCGCACCGCCCAGGTAGAAGTCGTACGGGTCACGGCCGGTCAGCTTGTCAGGCTGATAAACCTCAACTTCTTTGTTCAGTTCGAAGTTGAATGCTTTGCAGCCATCGATTTCATCCCAGGTCAGGTACTTGATGGTTTCTGCCGGCAGAGGCAGTGCAGACTGACCGTAGTACACGCCGTGGAAGTCCTCGGTGGCAGTGACAGTTTCGGTCATTTCACCAAGCTGTGATGCATACGGCAGGTCCATAATGGAACCGAAGACCTTCATTACATCCAGCAGTTCCTCCTGACGCCAGTGGCTGTCGGTCTTGTAGAAATCATCCAGTTCCATGTAATCGTACAGAGGAATCAGCTTGGCATAGCTCATGGCGCTGTGCAGGCTTGTAGCCATCCAGTTGGTATCAAAGGATGGATATCCGTTTTCATAAGACAGATAGTCCCCCTTGTCCGGAATGACGGAAACATAGATGTTTTCGCAGTTTCCTTCCAGGAAGTTCTCATAGATTTCGCCGAACTTCTTCGCCGCATGGCTGACAGAGTTTGGATTGTATGGATAGAGGATTTTGGCCACGTAGCCATCCACCTCATAAAGGTTGTTGTTGTCCTTTTTCTGGAACAGATTATATTCCGCCAGAGCCTTCAGGCTTCTCAGCTGATTACGCAGCGGGAACTGGTCCAGAGTGTAGTTTTCAAAATCACTCATAAAGGACCCGTTCATCACGTTTTCCACATTCAGCTGCGGCATCTGTGCCAGCTTTCTGCGCTCCGCATCAGAGATTTCAGAATCCGGCCATACCCAGCAGGCTGCGGTGATCACGAAGAAGATTACCGCAAGAACGATTAATTTTCTTTTCATATCCGCACCCCCCTTAGAATCTGAAGTACAGGAACGGATTGAAGGATCCGTCCACCAGGTAAGCAGTAACGAGAATCAGCAGGCCTGCCAGAATCAGCGGCTCAGCAAAATCCATAACTTTCGCGTTTACGCTGTTCTGAATCTTTACGGCTGCGCGCTTCACCACCGGTGTGGCACCAATGAATGCGAAGATGAACAGCAGGCCGTAGCTTCTCAGGTAATAGCCGGTCAGCTGGCTCATCAGGTGTTCGCCGCCCAAACCAAACATACCGCCGATATACTGCATTGCCTGGCCCATGTCAGCCGCATTGAAGATAACCATGCTGACGATTACCAGCAGCAGCACATAAATATGGCTTACGAACGCAGGCGCTTTCGATAAGATTTTGCTCAGTGCGAACTTTTCCAGCAGCAGCAGTGTGCCGTGGTACAGACCCCAGATTACGAAATTCCAGGCTGCACCATGCCAGAGTCCGGTCAGACCCCAGACTACGAACAGATTGAGCACCCAGCGTCCGGTGGAAACACGGTTTCCGCCCAGCGGAATGTACACATATTCACGGAACCAGCCGCCCAGAGTCATGTGCCACCGGCGCCAGAACTCGGTAATGCTCTTTGAAATGTATGGATAGTTAAAGTTTTCCGGGAAATGGAAGCCGAACATGCGGCCCAGGCCGATGGCCATGTCACTGTATCCGGAAAAGTCGAAGTAAATCTGCAGGGAGAATGCCACTGCGTACATCCAGTAGAAGACCACGGAACGCTGGTCCTCAGAAATGGCTCCGAACATGTTTACCAGCATACCCAGCTGATTAGCCAGGAATACCTTCTTGGACAGACCGATGACGAAGCGGAAGGCCCCTTCATAGAGACAGTCTGCGGTTACGGCACGTTTTGCCGGGTCCAGATGTTCTTCCACCTGAGAGTAGACCACGATAGGACCTGCTATCAGCTGTGGGAACAGGGACACGTACATAGCGAAGTTCACCAGACTCTTCTGCGGAACGATACGGCCACGGTACACGTCGATGGTGTAGCTGAGAATCTGGAAGGTGTAGAAGCTGATACCGATTGGCAGAGCGATGCCCAGAGCAGTCACTTCCATGCCGGTCAGCGCCCCGAAGGACTCAACGAAGAAGTCCGCGTACTTGAACCAGCCCAGAAGGCCCAGTGAAATTGCCACAGACAGCCAGAAAGCAAGCTTGCCGATCATCCCTTCCTTTGGAATCACCTGGCTCAGTGCCCATGCACTGACGATGGCAATACCAATCATAATCAGATATCGAGGCTCACCCCATCCATAGAAGAACAGGCTGGCTGACAGCAGCACCAGGTTTCCCGCAAAGGTTGCCGTCCTGACGGCACCGTTTCTCCGGGTCAGTGCAAAATACAGGATCAGCACCACCGGAAGAAAATAATATAAAAATGGTATACTTGAGAATATCATCCAGTTTTTCCTCTTTATAGAACAGGGCGAACCTGCCGGTCCGCCCCATCTTTATTTACAGTAATATCTTTCGCAGCAGGATTATGCTCTTGCATCCAGACCGCCGCAAACTGCGCTGAACGCATCGATGATGTTTGCGGAAGTTACAGTGTCAGCATGTACGCTTCCTACCATCATCAGAACAACTACGTTGCCGCAGGAAGCTGCGGACAGGTCGTCTGCTTCTACGCAGATCCACTTTCTCTGGTCAATGCCGTTAACCATTTCTTCCATAACGTCAGCTGCATCGCCGGTGCTCTTAGCTTTTACAACTACCAGAGAGTAAGCCTGGGAACCCATCATAGCTTCGGAAGCAGCAGCGGATTCAATCTTGGAAGCGCTGGACAGACCAGTGAACATCTTCAGCATGTCTGCGTCGTTGATGTCGATTTCGATGGTACCCAGAGGCATTTCAGCCACAGGGAACTTTGCGTAAATCTGGTCGATGATTTCAGCAGGGGAACCGGTTGGAGCCTTTGCCGCTGGCTTTTCAGCAGGCTTGGAATCTTCCTTCTTATCAGCAGGCTTGGATTCTTCCTTCTTGTCTTCAGCCTTAGGTTCTTCCTTCTTTTCTTCTTCCTTTGCAGGTTCTTCTTTCTTTTCTGCTTCAGCTTCCGCATCTTCTTCTGCTTCGCCTTCTGCAGTTTCGCCTTCCGCTTCTGCTTCACCTTCAGCTTCTTCGCCTTCGGTTTCAGCATCCGCATTTACTTCTGTATTTACATCAGGAGTTTCACCTTCTGCATCGTCCTTGGAACCGCATGCAGTGAAACCGGTCATAACCATTGCCATTACCAGTAACAGTACTAAAAACTTCTTCATTATTTTATGTTCTCCTCTTTACGATTATTCGTTCAGCTTTCGCTTATTACTTTGTTTCGTTCAGGTCCAGAGCGCCTGCAACAGCTTCAAAACCGCCGATAATGCCTTCTGCAGTTACAACGTCTGCATGCTGGCTGCTTACCATCATCAGAACTACTACATCACCAGCAGCAGCTACTCTCAGGTCGTCTGCTTCTACGCAGATCCACTTTCTCTGGTCGATGCCGTTCATCATTTCTTCAGCTACGGAAGCAGCATCAGCAGCATCCTTCACTCTTACAACAACCAGGGAGTATGCCTGTGCGCCCATCATGCTTTCGGAAGCAGCAGCAGAGTCAATCTTGTCTGCGCTGTCCAGACCGGTGAACATCTTTACTGCATCTGCATCTGCCAGATCGATTTCGATAGTGCCCAGAGGCAGATCAGCTACAGGGTGCTGTTCATAGATCTTTTCGATGATTTCAGCAGGAGTGCCTTCTACGGAACCTGCTGCATTGCCGCCAGCTTCGCCTTCATTACCGGAACCGCAAGCGGTGAAACCAGTCATAATCAGTGCCATTACCATTAACAGTGTTAAAATCTTCTTCATTTTTCAGTCTCCTTTTTATTATGCTTTTTCTCTGACGCCGGTAACTTCCCAGCATCCTGTTTCCTCGTTTTTTTCCAGAGTCACTTCCATAGTGATGGAATCCTCTGTTTTCACCTCTGCGGTGAAGTGTGTATCATCCTGGCTTACCATGGTAATTTCCATTGCCGCCAGGTCTGCTTCCGGTCCAAAGATGGCCGGTATCTGACTTTTCAGGAATTCTTCCGGATCTGCTGCCGGATCATAAGCTGCCTGTCCCGGCATTCCTTCCGGCTCGCTGATGATACGGGCTGTATTACCCGGGCCTTCCATCGGCTGCTGATTCTGCCAGTCCGGCACAGCCACAACCATGATGGCCAGGCAGGCCGCTACAGAAGCCAGCTGCAGAATTCTGCCCTTCACCTGCTTCCGGTTTCCTGTTTTCTCCGCGGATTTCTGTACTGAAGCCTGCGGTGTTTCCGCAGCAGTCAGAATCCGTGCCTTCAGATCAGAGGGAGCCTTAATGCTCTGATACACTTTCGCAGCTTCTATGAAATTGTCATCGCTGAAATGATCCTTCATTTCACGCTTCCTCCTCCATTTGTTTTTTCACCATTTCACGGCCTCGGGAAAGCCGCATTTTTACGGCCGACTGGCCGATGCCCAGAATGCTGCCCACCTCTTCAATACTGAAACCTTCGAAGTAGTGAAGAATCAGCGGCTCGCGGTACTTTTCCCCCAAAGAAAGTACCACCTGCAGCACACCGGTTCCGTCGCTTTCTTCCGGCCCCGGAACGGACGGTTCTTCTCCCGTCTGCTCCAGCAGCTCCTCCAGCGGCGTGTACAGGCGCAGTTTCCGCTTTCTCAGCTGGTCTTTGCACTGATTGACAATGACTCTGCTGATCCAGGCTTTTTCCTGTGCCCTGTCCCCGAATTCCGGGACTTTACCGATTATTTTTATGAACATATCCTGCACAGCGTCTTCCGCATCGGCCCGGTTCAAAAGAACCGAATAAGCCAGACGGAATACCATGTCGCCATAGTCATCATACAGCTGTGCAATTTGATCGGATTGGTTCCGGACTAGTTCCATTTTCCCCTCCTGTGAAATATAACGAATGAAAAAACATTCCGGTCACATTATTTTAAAATTATTTTAAACTTTTTTTGAAAAAATCATAAACATCCTGCATGAAAACCTCATCCAGCTGGGATGCCAGCTCACGGTCAGCGATGCCGTACCATCCCTTCAGCACATCTTCCGGGATATCTCGTTCGTTTTCGTACTCATCCACCAGCTCATCAAAATCCGCCTCCAGCATTTCGATGTAGGAGTTGGCAGATTTTGAGCGGAAAAGATTCACATGGCCATTCTGTCCCGGTGTATCGCATGTCAGGAATACTGCATTCGGATTGGTGATTTCATCCCTGTGTGCCATGATCGACGCACCGTCGTAAGCAATGGTTTCATCTTCTGTACCGTGGATTACCAGAACCGGAGTTTCCACACTGTTGATGCCTTCCGCCGCAGACAGGTTTGACGCACCTCCAAAGAGCAGTTTCTGATAGATCCACACGTACGGGTATTCCGGATAACGGAGCACACCCAGATTCGGTTTGGCCCACTCCATAATCATTTCCATAGGAGTATTATATCCCGCCACACTGGCCACCGCCGCGATTTCGTGGTCATAATTCAGTATAGCCGTTACTGCATATCCGCCCCAGCTGTGTCCGTACAGGAATACCGGCAGCTTGGCCAGGTCTTCCTGCGTTTCCACATAGTCCAGCGCGGCATCCAGGTCGATAACAGACTGAGAGAGACCCATGGTCCCCTTTCCTTCACTTTCGTGGCTGCCTGTGTTGCTGAAGGA
>JAFYKS010000437.1 GCA_017537495.1 Bacillota bacterium
ATTGCCTTCGATTTCTTCAACATTTCGGGCTCCTTATTTGTCAATCAAGAAACCGACATGTCAATCCGTTCAAGTGCTCAGGGGCTTTTCATGATGATGACGAATGGTTTTGGCGCAACCATCGGTACAGTTATGGCGCACCAAATAAAAAAGACAGGTATAACCTGTCTTTCTTATCCCCTATATCTCCGTTCTTCTTCAATCCACTCTGCCACCTTAAGGTGCTTCATCACTTCCGCTGCCGCCAGCGCGTCGTGGAGGGCATCGTGGGCCTGCGCACCGGTAATGTTCAGCATATAGCAGGCATAATCCAGTGAAAATCTCCGGTCCTCCTGCGTAATCTGATCATCAAACATGAGCTGTACATCGAACCACTCAGGAATCCAGTTATAATCCATATCGTGAAGAATACAGTTATCCTCCAGCATATCAATATCCGATTCGCCCCAGGAAAGCAGGACAGAATCCTCACCGCACCAGACTGCAAATTTTGCCGCGGCGTTGGCGAAGGATACCCCTGATTCCAGATCTTTATCCGTGATGGAAGTGAGTTCCTGAATTTCCCTCTTCATCTTCGTGTAAATATGCGGACGGATGATGATATCAAACTTGTCGACCATCTCCAGGTTTTCATTAAGCTTGACTGCACCAATCTGAATGATTTCGCCATACAGTGCAAAATCTTCCGTTCTGTACACTCTCCCCCTGGAGAGGGGCTGGTTCCACTCCATATCAAATACAATATAATTTGCCAAAACTCTTACTCCATATCTTGCTTCAATAAAACTACAGAAAATATCATATCCTAATGCAGGGAAAATTACAATCCCCATGTATACATAATACATTAACAAATTCTTCACAAACCCACTTGACTTTTTCGCAGGCTGTGCTATACTAACACTACAAAGCGATAAAGCATTAACATAGATTCGGATGATGAAGCAGATTATCCGGGACAAAGTTATAGCTTCTCTATTACAAAAATCTTCGATAGAAAGAGGTGAGTCCGAAAGACATGCATTTCGAACAAGTGAATAAGAGATAATACCGATTGTATCTTATCCGGGTCCACAGTGAGGACATATTAGTAAGAAATTATGAGATGCACAATCGGTATTATCTTTTTTTTGCATTTTTTGGTCTGCTAAAAAAAGAAGAAAGCCTTTTCGTCAGGCTTTCTTCACTGCTTCCCTATTATGACTGCTTTAGATTTACACTTTCACTTCTTTTTTTGCGTTTCCACACACTTTCTTTCTGCTATGAATCTACCACAAATCCCCGCAAAAAGTCTGCAAAGAAAAATGGCGAAACCGCTACGATTCCGCCATTAAAACATATATTTTGTCTAGTAAACTTCTTTAATCAGACCGCGCTTGTATGCATCTACCAGTGCCTTCAGATCATCCACCTGCTGCACCAATTCCGCACCCTGGTCAGTGTCGATAATCAGCATACGTTCAGGCAGGGTGTCCACGATTCTCCAGGACGGAGCGTGGAATTCCTGTGTACCGTCTTCCTGCAGCGGGCTGTATGTCTGGTGCTCTGCCAGTGCCATGAAGCGGGAATTGAACAGGAAGGTATATCCTGCGATACCGGTTGTCTTCTGGTATGCTTTGGAGATACCGCCGTCAATCACGTACAGTAGACCGCCGCCCTTGATTGGGCTTTCACCGTCCTTGATTTTTACTGGAACGTGACCGTTGATAATCTTGGAACGGCGAGGATCCAGGCCGAATTCCTTCAGAATCTTTTCACAGGTTTCACGGCTCTTGATCAGGCTATAGTAAGGGCGTGTGTATTCCTTATGGGATGCCTTGTCCGCGATGAACAGTCTTTCGAAGGTGGTCATCTTGGCCTTGCCGAACAGCGGAGAGTTGCCGCCCAGCCACAGGTACCACATCAGGTCACCGGAACGTCCGATTTCTTCGGATTCGTCCGGATTGAAGTATGCCTTACGAACCTGGTCATCCAGGTAGTCCATGAGAGCCTTACCCTTCAGCTTTACGCCGTTGATTTCAACTTCTTCGAATTCGCCTTCTTCGGTCATTGGGATGCATCCGTGATACAGCAGGTTGCCGTTAATCTTCTGATACAGTGCACCATGGCTGAAGAGGAACTTGATGTGACGCTGCAGCTTTTCGGAGTTCAGAACGGATGCTTCCAGAGCATCCAGCAGTTCTTCTTCTTCCGGAGTCAGCTTGTATGGATCCGCAGGGTCCACGGTAGGCAGATTGCACTCTCTCATCGGCCATACGGTGCCTTCAACTTCTACAGTGCAGTTTTCAAAATCAATCTTATCCAGCAGCAGGCGCTTTTCCATGTGGTATTCCGGATGTGCCTTGATACGCTGGCCTTCCACCTTGAACTGGCAGACTGCGATGGCTTTATGCATCTTTGCAGCCAGTTCTTCATCTACCTGGTCGTATTTATTTCTTTCCAGAACATGCGGACGGAACTTTTCGCATGGATCATCAGCATACACCTTCGCCGCAAAAGTAGCCAGAGGACGCAGGTTGATACCATAGCCAACTTCCAGCATGTCGAAGTTGTTGTAGCTGATATTCATACGCAGAATGTTTGTGATACATGCCCAGTTACCGGTTGCTGCACCCATCCATACGATATCGTGGTTCCCCCACTGGAAGTCCACTGCATGGTAATGTTCCAGATAGTCCATGATGGAATCCGGATGTGCACCTCTGTCGAAGATGTCACCGATAATATGCAGGTGGTCTACTGCCAGACGGCTGATTGCTTCGGTCAGCTCGATAATATATTCTTCCGCCATACCGCAGTCCACGATGGAACGGATAATCTGGCTATAGTAGTGGGAACGGTTTGCTTCGTCATCTGCATGGAGCAGTTCATCCATACTGTAGCCGGTATACTTCGGCAGACGGTGACGTACGCGGGACCGGGTATACTTGGTGGATACAGATTTACAGATTGTAATTAAACGATAGATCGCAGTTGCGCACCAGTCGTCGAAATTCTTTTCAGATTTGCGTCGGCGGGCCAGTTCTGCCTCTGCGTTATAAATCAGGCTTGCCAGACCATCACGGTCGGTTTCACTTAAAACGGCTCCGTAGTGCTCATCAATCTTGTCTTTGATGGTACCGGATGCACTCTTCAGCATATGAATAAAGGCTTCGTGCTCCCCATGCAGGTCACTGAGGAAGTATTCAGTACCCTTCGGCAGGGCCAGAATCGCACTCAGGTTAATAATTTCTGCAGATGCAGCACGTACATTTGGATAATCTTTTGCCAGTAAATTTAAAAACTTTAAGTCTGCCATGTCTCTTCCTTTCTCTCGTCAGACACTAACCTGCCGAATCAGTCAGCAGGCCATACTCTAATTCCATTTTACAATGGTCAAAAAAGAAAATCAAGCCCTAACCCACCTTACTGCCGCTGTAATAATGCTCCAGAATTTCCACATAGTTATATCCTTCCTTCGCCATGCCGTCAGCTCCATACTGGGACATGCCCACACCGTGCCCTGATCCGCTGGACGTAAACACGATTTCTGAATCCTCCCGGAAACTGATGCTGAAGAGTGCCGACGAAAGCCCCAGCGCAGTTCTCACTTCAGTTCCTTTCATCACCCCGTCTTTTCCGCTGCCTACCTGCATCCGTTCCACCCTTCCCCCTGCCGTGCGGCCGAGGATTTTAATGGTATCCCGGCTGATTTTTCCCAGATCACGCTGCGGATATGTGTTCTTCAGTTTCTCCGCAAAATCTTTTATATCCAGCACGGTTTCCTCATCCCGATGGGTCGCCTTGTCTTCATAGGGACTGGCCACACTGACCAGGTATGGATATGCGCTTACAAACACATCTTCTGAATTTTCAGTCTGTCCTCCGCTGGAACTGAAAAAGAGGGGCTGCATCACAAGCTTGCCGTCATAATAGAGAAGCTGCCCTTCCGTAGCATGGCAGGCCTTCTGAATTTTTTCCCATCCGGTCTTCTCCCATCCCTCTTCATGATCTGCAATCAGCTTCTTTTCCGTCTTATACACCTGACAGTGGGTGGTGCTGCAGACCGGAGCCTTTGGGTGATTCTCCGGCTTCTTTTCTTCGTATTTCAAAATTTTTGCCATGGCATAGGTTCTGGCTGCCACCG
>JAFYKS010000438.1 GCA_017537495.1 Bacillota bacterium
CGGTACGGTAGTATATGCGGCACCGGAGCAGTTTGGGCTGACACGTTCTGATGCCAGATCCGATGTCTACGCCATGGGGATTTTGCTCAATGAGCTGCTGACAGGAGTACATCCGACCGTGAAGCAATACCGCAAAGGCCGGCTGAGCGCAGTCATTGAAACCTGCACGAAAATCAATCCGGACGACCGCTATCAGACGGCTGAAGAACTGATGGATGTTCTGGGGGATCCGACAAAATACGCCGCGCCGGCACATCCTGCTCTCCACCAGAGCAGAATCATAAGGCTGGCTGCAGCGGGGGCGGCGGCTGCAGTGATTCTGGCGGGTGCGGGGTGGATGGCAGTAACTGATACTGCTGAGATTTCGTCGAAATACCCCGAAGCAACTCCACCGGTGAAGGCAGAGGGGGAACCTCCTGCCATGGAAGGCGAGTGGCTTCAGCTGTATAAGTATGAGTGGATGGAAGATTACTCCCACGTTCACCGCGATGGTGGTCAGGGAGCCAGATATTATACAGAGGATGGAACGTTAGTAGACGGTACATATGACGTTTACTGTGATCCCCAGGTGGGGGTTGTAAAACATTGGCTGCCTGAAACCGGGGGATGGGACATCGTATCCCAGAACTGTGATGCAGGTGCAACCGGCTACATCTACGCTGAAAAAGATGGAAAAAAGTATGCCATAGATGTACAGGTTCTGACGGAGAGCATGAGTGCCTATACCAGTCTGCCTACACAGGTTGATTTTACACAAGGGTATCTTCAGTCCCGCCGTATCAGCGGACAGGGGGATACCTATGGTATAGATTATACGTATCGAAGAGATGAACCGGTTACCCTTTATCTTGCGGCAGCTATGGGAATGGATGTGCTGGAAGTGGCCTGCAGCAGCCCGATGGTATCCATGGAACCGGTTGAGCCATACGGACTCTGGCATGGGCCGGTATACAAGCTCACCTTCGAAAATCCGGAAGGCGGAGATACCTGGTTTACCGTCAAGTCCAATATGAATCCACTGACCTTTTATATGAACGAAGAACTGCCCTCTGGCCAGTAGGCCGGGGGCTTTTTCTTTGCAGAAAGTAAGCACAGTGCTTAACACTTCATCCTGCGAAAGTACTATCATTGAAACATAAATAAAATGGGAAAGGAGCGTAAAAATGAAGAAATTTTTAAGTTCACTTTTGTGTGTGATGCTGATTGTCACCATGATGCCGGCGGCAGCGTTTGCAGATGGTGCCAGTCAGCCAGCAGAACATGTGGAAACATGGCTGGTTTACAGTGATTTAACGCTGGAAGAACTGAATGCCATCAAAGAAGATGGTGGAAATCAGGCCGAGCATCTGACAGACTTGCTGTGGATGGAAGACGGTGTCGATGCGGAAAAGTTTTTGTACACTGCAGAGTATAAGTGGTCTGAAGAAGAGGAATGTCATTCCTTTATTGGAAACATAAAGGAAGTTCCTTACGATGCGGAGTTAGAGTTCAAATACGGAAGCGGTGAGGAACGTCCAATAGCAAAGGACATTACAGCAGAGCATATTGAAGGTACTTCTAATAAGTTTATTTTCATGTATCATCATAATGAAGATGGCGAATATCCTCACTATGATTTCTATACGTACTTCAATGAACGTGACTATGGTGCACTGGTAAGAATTGCGGAACCTGGTGAAGACCCTGAGGAAGAACCGGATAATGAACCCGAAGATAATGAATACCGTATTACCTGGCTGACCGAAGGACCTCCGAAGGTGTTTAAGGGACAGGAAGAAGCGGAAGTTTATTATGAGATGAACGGCAGTCTGGCGGAAGATATAGAATCCGAAGAATGTGAGCTGGCCTTCCGAATCGGTACGTGGTCATGGGATGAGGATCGTTTCATACCGTTCGATAATCAGGATGGCCTCTGTAAATCTGCAGTAGATGAAGAAACCGGGACAACTTGCCTGATTCTTCATCCGGAAGCCATTGCAGCATTTCTTCCCGTACCATCAAAAGATGAGGATGTATGGTTTGAAATCCAGCCTGTTGTTCTCACTGGCGAGGAAGAAATGAATATCAGTCATTCCAGAGATGTTCGCCTGATGGAACCTGAAGTGGAATTCGACTATTTTATGGACGAAGAACAGTTCCTGCTTCCGGAGGATTCATTTGGTTTTGGAAATGAAGTTCGGGCAAATGTAAGAAACGCAGAATTCCCTGACTGGGAAGAATTTTGGATGGCTGTTACCGATGTGTCCATTGAAGGCGGCGACGGTATCGTGCAGCTGACTCCATGGGAAGATGAATGTGGCTGGAATGTAAGAGCGCTGAAGAAGAGTGACGCGGTTCCGATTTTGAAAATTACCCACGAAAACTATATCGAAGGTGGGGAGCCTATCGTAAAGGACATCCCAATCCATATAGTTGATGATCTCTGGAGAACAGACATTGAGTACATTGACAGAGAGACAGAAGAGGGCAAGCTGGAAGTAACGCTGATGGCTAATGCCCGTCATTACCAGTACAAGCGCGGCGAAAACACAGAAACCGGAGAAGACTATCAGGTTGTATGGAACCTGAGTGATCCGGATGAAGTGAATGCGGAAATCATCAGCGAGGATAATGAAACCATTACCGTAACCTGTGATGGTATCGACAGCGGATTCAGGGTGTATTACGAAATATATGAAGCTGACGCAGAGCTGAGTGATGGATCTGCAGAACCGGTAGATTCCGGGGAACGCTGGATTCACGTGAACCAGACCTTCTATACCTTCGAAGTGAAAGACGCCGAAGGACATGAGCTTGATGAGGGATTGAAACTGGACGAAACTGCAGCCGTGGAAGCTAGAGTTATCCGTCACTTCATGGATGGTGAAGAACCTGCAGAAGAACCTGCAGAAGCAGAGTTTTTCTATGATGACTTTGGCAGCGATGTTCTGGATGTGGAAACCTCTGTGGAAGATGGTGTGTTCTTGGTGAACATTTCAAGAAACTTCAGCAGCAGTGCCAAGTTATGGATCGAAGCTTATTACTGCGATGATGAGAATGACATCTGGTGGACCCGTAAGCTGACAATTGATGAGCTGAACCTGGGCGTATCTGATGAAACGGACAAGTTCTACGCTTATAAGCTGGAAAGCGGCGGATATGTGAGAATGAACAATATCCCGGTGGATGGCGA
>JAFYKS010000439.1 GCA_017537495.1 Bacillota bacterium
ATTTCTTTGAATTCCAATCCCTGGAATCAACACCATAACAAGAGAAATAAAACACAGCATAAGAAATTTCAGATGATGTTCATGTATTTTTTCTGATTTGATACGACATGTAAAACTCATCAGAAACATACCTGACACAGAAAATAATGCCTGTCTTTTTACAAAATACAAAGCATCTCCATATTTGAATTCAGCCCATACATGTGAACTGGTCGCAATCAGAACCAGTCCTGTAACAATTAAACCAATCAGTTTTATAGTCAGTGCACGTGATTTACGATTGAACATAAAAAAGGTTTCACCTCATTCACTTCAGTGTATGAGATAAAACCTTTCTCTATTTTACTTTTTAATAAGGGTTTCGACAATCACCCATGTTATCACAGGATTGACAAACAGCAGCATCGGCAAAGCCGCTGTAACAGAAACAAGTGTATTTGTCGTAAACATCTGCACGATAAAGCTCATCAGCACCAGTTCCACCAGAAACACAGCGATGTAGATTCCCATACAGGTCAGAAAATACGGAGCTAAACGATGTTTCATTAGAATCGAATCTTATTGTGAAGCACTTTGCCGATAATCTTCACATGCCCTGCATTTACTTCATCTACACTGTACACCATAGGTTCATAGTCTGGATTTTCCGGTTGCAGAATCAGCTTGTCTTCTTTAAACAAAACACGTTTGCATGTTGCTTCCTCATCATTGATCAGGACAACCGCAATTTCATTGTGTTCAATTGTCGACTGCTTTCTACAATACAGAATATCCCCTTCCATGATGCGTGCATTGATCATGGAATCACCCACAACATTCAGATAAAAATATTCACCATGACCACTTTCATAGTCAGGAACATATTCCCATCCCTGGATATTTTCAGCTGCCAGAATTCCTGGTCCAGTTCGTACTGTGCCAACTACAGGAACCTGACGATAATGAGAAAGAATACTTGAAAGATCACTGTACACCAGCATTTAGATGTGGTTGATGAAGACGATCTGGAAGATTACCTGTCCTACTGCCGCCGCCTGATTGCAAAGCTGATGGAAGTGGAAGATATTCACCTGTTTGCTGTAAGTGCAAAGAAGAAGATCGGTCTGGATGAACTGACTGGCGCTGTAGAAAAGGACTGCCTGCAGAGAGCAGGTGAAATTCTGGAAGGCTCCGTAAAGCTGAAGCTGCGTGATGTGGTAAGCAGTGCACTGACTCAGATTACTCTGTACAGAACTGCACTGAATATGACCGGCGAAGAATTTGAAGAAAAGTTCGCAGCTATGAATGAATGCTTCGAAGCAGTGAAGGAAGAAGCTGCAGCCTTCGGTCAGGAATTCGCAAAGAACGGCAATATGCTCCAGGCACAGCTGAATAACTTCAAGAACCAGCTGTCTGATAAGGTACAGGAACTCTTCGGTATCGAATACCACTACGACCTGCCTGTGGTAGATCTGGGTGCAACCGATGCAGCACATGATGCACTGGATAAGATTGTCTTCGACCGCCAGGTGGAAGAGCTTTGCAGAGAACTGTCCGGCACACTGAACACCATCTTCATGTACCGTGAAGAAAATGCGTACACCGTAGTACGCCGCATCAACGACCTGAACCGCCTGGTAAGAAGCCTGGCCAAGATCAGAACCGAGCTGAGCGAATAAACAGAAAAATTGAGGTTTACATACTCCTCCTGATGTCAGTCAGGGGGAGTTTTTTTGTCGAAATTTTCTGTAAATATTCACCAAAAGGTCAAGTTTTTCTTGTGTTTACGCTAAAATTTTGATAAGATAGAAAATGGCATTTATAAAACCAAATTTACTAAAAAACGAAAATAAGGAGGAAAAATAAATGTACAATTTTATGTTCGCATTCGTAATTTGTGCCATTGTTTACATCATTGGTGAATACGTATCTAACGCGACTAAGGCATGGATTCCGTCCGTATTCGTAACCGCAGTGATCCTGCTGATCGGTTACTGGACTGTAATCCCTACAACACTGGTAAGCGACTCCAACCTGATTCCGTTCGGTTCCACCATCGGTATTTACCTGCTGATCACCCACATGGGTACTGTAATCAGCTTAAAGCAGCTGATGCAGCAGTGGAAGACCATCGTAGTATGTCTGGCTGGTCTGGCTGGTATGATCGCACTGTGCTGGTTCATCGGTCCTCTGGTAATGGACAAGACTCTGGTTATCGCTGGTCTGCCTCCATTAACTGGTGGTATCGTAGCTGCTCCAGTAATGAAGGACGCTGCTGCTGCAGCTGGTCTGGAAGTTGCTGCAGTATTCGCAATCGCTATGTACTGCGTACAGGGCTTCGCTGGTTACCCTCTGACTGCAGTTTGCCTGCAGATCGAAGGTAAGAGACTGCTGAAGGATCTGAGAGCTGGTAAGGTTACCATCACTCCTGAAATGAGAAAAGAAATGGCATCTGTAGGTATCGGTAAGGTTTCTGATGACCCAACCAGAAAGACTCTGCTGAAGCCACTGCCAGAAAAGTGGAACTCTCCAGTTGTACAGCTGGGTAAGCTGGGTCTGGTTGCATGGCTGGCAACTCAGTTCGGTGCGATTACCGGTATCTCCGGCGCAATCTGGGCTCTGGTATTCGGTGTAATCGCTACTACTATCGGTTTCCTGGAAACTACTCTGCTGAACAGAGCGAACTCCTATCAGATTACTATGTTTGCTCTGATGATGTACGTATTCGACGGTCTGAAGGACTGCACCCCAGAAATGCTGGGTAAGATTATCGTTCCTATGCTGGTTCTGATCGTAATCGGTGTAGTTGGTATGGCTATCGCTGCATTCATCATTGCTAAGGTTCTGAAGATGTCCTTCCCGATGGCTCTGGCTAACGGCCTGACTGCACTGTACGGCTTCCCGCCTGATGCAATCATCACTGACTCCACTTGCAAGGCTTTAGGTAAGACTGAAGAAGAATATCAGTATCTGATGCTGAATATGTTCCCATCCATGATCGTAGGTGGTTTCACAACTGTAACAATCACTTCCGTATTCGTAGCTGGTATCTTCGCAGGTTTACTGTAAGAAATCAATACCTGTAATACAGGAACAAATCTTTAAAATTTAAGGGGCAAACTATGAATATTTTAGAAGTTGCTAAGAAATACGAACAGTATATTATTGATATGCGCCGTCACTTCCACATGAATCCGGAACCATCCATGCAGGAATTCGAAACCAGCAAGAAGGTTCAGGAAGAACTGGACAAGATGGGTGTTGAATACGTTGTATGCGGTAACGGCATCGGCGTACTGGCTACCATCAAGGGCGCTAAGCCAGGTAAGACAATCCTTCTGAGAGGCGACATGGACGCGCTGGCAGTAAACGAAGAAAACGATCTGCCATTCAAGTCCACCAAGGCGGGCTTAATGCACGCTTGCGGCCACGATGCACACACTGCATTAATGCTGGGTGCAGCGCAGATCCTGAAGGATATCAAGGACGAACTGTGCGGTACTGTGAAGCTGGCGTTCCAGCCTGCTGAAGAAATCGGTAAGGGTGCTATGGCGATGATCGCGGAAGGCGCTATGGAAGGTGTAGATGCTGTATTCGGCCAGCACATCTGGTCCGGCATCGAATCCGGTAAGATTTCTATCGAAGCTGGTCCTCGTATGGCTTCCGCAGCACAGTACGAAATCAAGGTACAGGGTAAGGGCGGCCACGGTGC
>JAFYKS010000440.1 GCA_017537495.1 Bacillota bacterium
GCTGGAATTTTGACTCCGGAAGAAGCAGAACATGATGAGCGGAAAAATGTGATTACCCGCGCCCTGGGTGCAGAACCGGCTGTAGAACCGGACTTTTTCCAGGTAGATATTCTGGAAGATGACGTCATTTTGATGTGTACCGATGGCCTTTATGATGAACTGAGCGAGGAAGAGATTATTGATGTGCTGGAGGAGCATATGACCATGTCTGCCACCAGTGCTGAACTTGTTCTGCGCGCAAATCTCAATGGGGGACACGATAACATCACTGTGGTGAGTTTAAGGGTAATGGAGGAAGATATCAATGGGTAGAAGATTACTGGCTGGAAGATACGAACTGATTGAAAAAATCGGTGAAGGCGGAATGGCTGTCGTATATAAAGCCCGCTGCCGCCTGCTGAACCGGTACGTAGCGATTAAAATTCTGCGTCCCGAATTCACGAAGGATGAAACATTTGTAGATAATTTCAAAAAAGAGTCCCAGGCTGCTGCTGCACTGACCCATCCCAATATTGTCAGTGTATTTGACGTAGGTAAAGAGGGAAATATCCACTTTATCGTTATGGAACTGGTAGACGGGAAGCCATTGAGCCAGATTATTTCTGAAAAAGGAAAGCTGGATTATAAAGAAGCCATTTCCATCACACGTCAGATTGCCTCTGCACTGAGCCTGGCTCATAAGAATCAGATTATACATAGGGATGTGAAACCTCATAATGTGCTGATTACCAGCAGCGGAGTAGCGAAACTGGCAGACTTCGGGATTGCACGTGCAGTAAACAATTCCACCATGGTGGATGGCAATAAGGTGATGGGATCTGTTCATTACCTGTCTCCGGAACAGGCACGTGGATCCTATGTGGACGAGCGGACAGACATCTATTCTCTGGGGATTGTGATGTATGAAATGCTCACCGGTAAGGTTCCTTTCGATGGTGACAATGCCATCTCCATTGCATTGATGCACATCAATGACGTAATGACGCCACCTTCCAAATTGACAGCCGGCATCCCGCCTCAGCTGGAGCGTGTCATTTTAAAGGCAACTGATAAATATCAGACCAATCGATACTCAAATGCGGATGAGTTGATTGAAGAACTGGATAATATCGACTTTATCACCAAAGTGATGGGAAAGAAGGTATTTGTTACAGAAGAACCTGCAATGGAACATGAATATGGTCCTGATTATCCGGCACACAGAGACACGTATGAGCGGGGCCGTGAGCGTAGAGAAAATACGGAAGCTGAACGCCGCAGATACGAACATGAGGTGGAATCAGGTACAGGAAAGAATTCCGGCAAAGTCGGAAAGAAGAAATCCGGATCCAGACTGTTTGTTGTGATTCTGGCCGCTGTTTTGATTCTTGGTGCTGCAGGGATTTTTGCACTGGGTACCATGCTGGGCTGGTTTGGACATCAGAATACGGATGTTCTGGTACCAGATTTAACCGGCAAAACTTTCGAGCAGGCTTCTGCCGAGCTGGAAGCAGTCGGTCTGGTGATCAAGGAGGGGGAACATGTCTTCAGCCCTGACCAGGAAAAGGGAAATATTACTTCCCAGAGTCCAAAGGAAGGTACTTCCGTAGGACAGGGAACGGCTGTTGAAGTGAATATCAGCCGCGGCAAGAAAGACGGCGTAGTACCGAATGTGGTTAATAAGGATCTGGCAGAAGCGGAACGTTATCTGGGTGAGTATGGTTTCAAACTGGGAACGCAGATTCAGGTGGAAAGCCATCTGCCGAAGGGAACGGTTATTTCTCAGAGTCCGGAAGCCGGGGATAAGGCAAACAATGGAGCCGCAGTCAATGTGGAAGTCAGTGACGGCAAGGGCAAGGAAATGACGGTTGTTCCAAACCTGGCAGGTTTGACAAAAGAACAGGCTGATGCGGCACTGGCTGCAGAAGGTCTGACCGTGGATGTTGATAATATCAAGTATGAAGAGAATGAATTCGCACCGGCCAATACGGTTCTGTTCCAGACCATTTCCAGTGATACGGAAGTGGAAGTAGGCACGAAAGTGGGGTATGTTCTGGCGAAAGCACCGGAAGTTGTGGTTCCGGCAGAACCGGATGAAGGTGCGGTTTCAGGTGACGGACAGGGTGGAGAAATACCGGATGACAGCAATGGCGGAACCGGTGTTTCCGATGAAGCCGGCAATACAGATGCGGATACCGCAGTGACAGAATCATAACAGGAAGCAGGAAATTATGACAGGATTGATTACAAAAGGAATCGGCGGATTCTATTATGTACTGACAGAAGAAGGAATCATTGAGGCCAAAGGCAGAGGAATTTTTAAGAATGAAGGAATCAAGCTGGCTGTAGGTGATATGGTGGAACTGGAAAAAACAGAAGAAGGTAAGGGTGTTATCAATGAGATTCATCCCCGCAAAAACCAGTTTATCCGTCCGCCGATTGTCAATGTGGATACCTTTATTGTAGTGTTTGCACCGGCGCATCCAAAGCCAAACTACATGCTGATTGATAAATTCCTGATTATGGCTGAGATGAACGGGATTGAGCCTGTTTTATGCCTGAATAAATGTGATCTGGTTTCGGAAGAAGACGTGCAGGAAATCCGCAGTATTTATGAAGGGATTTATCCGATATTGACGGTAAGCTGTCAGACTGGACAGGGTCTGGATGAACTGCAGAAGGTGGTTGCTGGTAAGAAAGCTGCACTTGCCGGTCCATCCGGTGTCGGAAAGTCGACCATTCTGAACCATCTCCATCCGGAAGCCAATATGGAAACCGGAGCAGTCAGCCAGAAAACCCGCAGAGGGAAGCATACCACACGTCATGTGGAAATTTTTCAGCTGGAAGGCGGCGGTATGGTATATGACACACCGGGATTTACCAGTTTCGAAATCCTGGAGGCAGAAGAGGAAAATCTGGCACACTTCTATCCTGAAATGGACCAGATCCGCGGAAACTGCCGCTATGATGACTGCCGCCATGTGAGTGAACCGGAATGTGCAGTCAGAGAGGCTGTAAAAGCAGGAACCATTCATAAAAAACGGTATGATTCTTATCTTGCCAACCTGGAAGAAATCCGTACCCGCAGAAAATATTAAAACAGAAAAAGGAGAACGACATGTTAA
>JAFYKS010000441.1 GCA_017537495.1 Bacillota bacterium
GCCATCCCACATCTGCTGCAGTTCTTCATAGGTATATCCTGTAAAAATCAGAATATTCAGCTGCGGAAACCTTCTTCTGATTTCCCTGGCAAGCTGCAGAAAAGCTTCCGGCTGGCAAAGAGGCTCCCCTCCGCTGAAGGTTACGCCATCCAGCATAGGATTCTTTCCAACAGCATCCAGAATCTTTTCAATTTCACAGTCGTATCCGCCGCCAAAATCATGGGTAGCCGGATTATGACATCCCGGACAGTGATGAGGACAGCCTTGACAGAACACCGTAAATCGGATACCGGGGCCATCCACAAAAGACTCCCGGACCACGCCGGCGATACGGATTTTGCCCGGAGTATACATTACAGCTGCTCCAGACCTGTGCTCACAGAATGCTTCACACGGTCCTTTTCTTCAGAGGACTTTGCATTATTCCAGTGATCCATGGTACCTACCAGGTAACCGGTGATACGGCGGATTCTTTCGAAGCCTACATCACCTTCGCCTTCCTTACGGCCGCACTGTGGACATTCATTGTCAATGATGCCGGTATAGCCGCAGCAAGGGTCTCTGTCAACCGGATGGTTAATGGAACCGTAACCGATACCTTCTTCCTTCATGAATCTTACAACCTTTTCGAAGGCTTCCAGATTCTTCAGAGGGTCACCGTCCAGTTCGATATAGGAAATATGTCCGCCGTTGGTCAGCTGATGATATGGAGCTTCCAGACGGATCTTATCATATGCACTGATTTCATGATATACAGGAACATGGAAGGAGTTGGTATAGTAATCGCGGTCAGTAACACCAGGGATAATACCAAACTTCTTCTTGTCGATTCTTACAAAACGGCCGGACAGACCTTCTGCAGGTGTAGCAATCAGGGACCAGTTCAGACCGGTTCTTCTTGCTTCTTCGTCCATTCTCTTTCTCATGTAGCCGACAATTTCCAGACCCAGGGACTGTGCTTCCTTGGATTCGCCGTGGTGCTTACCCAGCAGAACCTTCAGACATTCAGCCAGACCGATGAAACCTACAGTCAGAGTACCATGCTTGATAACTTCTTCGATGGTATCTTCAGGTCCCAGCTTTTCGGAGTCAATCCAGATACCCTGACCCATGAGGAATGGGAAGTTCTTAACCTTCTTCTGGGACTGAATCTTATATCTGTCATTGAGCTGACCGATTGCCAGATCAATCACACGATCCAAACCTTCAAAGAAGAAGTCAATGTCGCCCTTTGCCTTGATAGCAAGACGAGGCAGGTTGATGGAAGTAAAGGACAGGTTGCCTCTTCCGTAAACCACTTCTCTGGTTGGGTCATAAGTATTACCGATTACACGGGTTCTGCATCCCATGTAAGCACATTCTGTTTCAGGATGTCCTTCTACATAGTACTGCTTGTTGAACGGAGCATCCAGGAAGGAGAAGTTCGGGAACAGACGCTTAGCAGATACTCTGCATGCCAGCTTGAACAGGTCATAATTCGGATCTTCCGGATTGTAGTTTACACCTTCCTTAACCTTGAAAATCTGGATTGGGAAGATTGGTGTTTCACCAAATCCCAGACCAGCTTCAGTAGCCTTCATTACAGATTCAATAACCAGACGGCCTTCCGGAGAAGTGTCAGTACCGTAGTTGATGGAACTGAACGGTACCTGTGCACCGGCTCTGGAATGCATGGTGTTCAGGTTGTGAATGAAAGCTTCCATTGCCTGATAAGTCTTTCTTACGATTTCCTTATCTGCATAGACTGTGGAACGGTCCTGCATCTTCTTGGCATCTTCTTCGCTGACAATCTTCTTCAGTTCCGCAAGTTCCAGTTCCTTATAGTTATTGTCCCACGACATGCATGGTTCAACTCCGTATTCTTCTTCAATTTTCTTACCGATTGCCTTAACCTGATCCACACCGTCAGTGATGTCATGCAGGAAGTCCAGCATCTTACCCAGGTTATTTCTGTACAGTCTCTTATATGCCTTACGTACGCCAGGAGCCATACCATAGTCGAAGTTTGGTACGGACTGTCCGCCGTGCTGGTCATTCTGATTGGACTGGATTGCAATACAAGCCAGAGCTGCGTAGCTTTCGATATCGTTTGGTTCTCTCAGGTGACCGTGACCGGTGGAGAAACCGCCTTCCAGCAGCTTAAGCAGGTCAATCTGACAGCATGTCATGGTCAGAGTATAGAAGTCCATATCATGGATATGGATATCCCCTTCTTCATGAGCCTTTACATGTCTGGGATCGATTACATACATCTTGTAGAATTCCTTGGCACCTTCAGAACCATACTTCAGCATGGTACCCATGGCAGTATTCCCGTCGATGTTTGCATTTTCTCTCTTGATTTCGTTTTCTTTTGCTTCCTTGAAGGTCAGATCTTCATAAATACGCATCAGCTTGGTATTCATGTCTCTGACACGGGTTCTTTCTGCACGGTACAGGATGAATTCCTTGGCAGTTCTTGCGTGGCCCGCTTCAATGAGGACTTTTTCTACTGCGTCCTGAATCTGTTCAACGGTTGGAATGCTGTTGTGGCATACATCCAGCAGATAAGCCTGTACTTCATCTGCCAGTTCTTTAGACATTTCCTTGTCGCGGCCTCCCAGTACCTGAGCAGCCTTAAAGATGGCATCAGAAATCTTATCCACTTCAAATGGAACTGTTCTGCCGTCTCTTTTTACAATCTGTCTGATTCTGTTCATGTGGTCCTCTCTTTACCTTTTAATCTATTTGTAACATTTATTAACGAATTAAAACAGCACAAGATGAAACACTATATCTTGTGTCGCTTTTAAGATTATATACCACATCGTCCAAAAGTCAAGACTATGAAATCAAATATAATTTTTTATTTTTTGCGTGATTTGCTTGACAGATACTCTTCTCTCAGCATGGACATAAGATGCAGGTCCACATACTGTCCGTTTTTCTTTCCGCCATGGCGCATATTGCCCTCATTTACAAATCCTGCCTTGAGATACAGTGCCGATGCAATCTCATTGCCTGTGAAATAATCCAGGGTTACACGCTCACAGCCACGCACTTCAAATGCATAATCCAAAGCAAGCCAAAGTGCCTCTTCTCCCAGGCCTTTTCTCCTCATCGATTTGTCCGCGATATAAATTCGTGTGATATCCAGGGAATCATAATGGTCATCAATACGGCTGATGTAGATTCTGCCCATTGGCCGGTCATCTGCCATACTGCATATAGTGAACTGTACTTGTGCCGGGTCCGGCAGCCGCTCAATAAATTCTCTGACTACTTCTTCGTAATCACGGCTTTCATTGATTGTAAAGAATTCGGTCACTTCCGGTTTTTTCTCCCACTCGGCAAAATATGTGCAGTCATCAAAACTGCTTTCTCTGATATATACATGTTTTCCTTCCAGTTTCATACTTACTCCATTTCTTAAAATACAATGATAATTTAGTAAAGTACTGTCTTTTATCTTTAAAATATGGTATCATATTTCTTGCTTTTATAAAAGACTGCTTTCATTTTTTTATAAAGGATTATACAAAGGGGTAAAAGATATGAGAAAAAAACACATTATTATCGTTGCAGCTGCTGCAGTACTCCTGATTCTATCAGGTTCTCTGTTCCTTCTGTTCCATGACAAACCGGAAGAAGCACCGACTTTGAATCAGGTTGTAAAAGAAAAATTCAATGCATATGAAACTGACCTGCGTGACTCGCTGGGTTCCATGAACAATAACACCGATGTAGGAAACTACCTGCTTACCTGGGCAAAAAACAAGCAGATTGCAGCAGTTTCCGATGCTGCAGGCAATATCATTTATAACATTCCGGCTTCAGACATGGTTTCTGATTCTGCACAGCCGGCAGCCATCTTCTGTTCCTACGATGCATCCAATATGGAAGCACACATCGAAGAAATATCTGCCGCACTCACCATCGCAAAAAGTGCAGAAAACAACGGAAGCATCCAGATATTCTTCCTCGCAGAAGACATGAACGGAAAAAATGGAGTACAAATGCCGGATACCTCACATTTTGCTGAGAATACAGCCGTATTCTGTCTGGGAAAAACATCATCATATCGTATTTCAGCAGTTACCGGCGGATATCAGCATATCCGGATCACGGACAAACTACACTATACAGAGCCAGCATACAGTAAAGCATATAAAATAGAAATAAAAAACTGTCCATCCCTTTCCATCCGTGGAAAATATATTGCAGGAATGAACCCAATCAAAACACTGGGCAGTGTGCTTGCAAACTTCAAGTCAACATCCCTGCTCTTCGAACTTTCAAGTTTTCGTGGCGGTACAGATGAAATGATTACACCGTCCAAAGCAAGCATGGTTGTGGTCATAAATGAAAGTGATACAGCCAAGTTTGAAAAGAAAATGAATAATTCCATCGAAAAATTCTACGAAAAGTATCATGAGGATTATCCTGAAATTGAATATACTTATGAAGAAACAGACCTTCCTTCCAGAGTTATAGAAGGAAACGATACAGACAATCTGGTCAGTCTGATGTACACTGCATTTAACGGCGTATACAACCGGGATGACGAAGGAACTGTAATTGCACTGACCAATATCGGCAGAATCTCCACCAAAGACAGCCGCCTGAAAATTGATACAGCGGTAATGTGCTGTGATAACCTGATTATGGATGAAATATCCGAGGTTTACGAAACCATCTGCGGCCTCTGTGACATGAAGTTTGAAATCAGAGAAAATATACCGATTTATAACGGATTAGAAAATGAACTGACTGCGGAACTGGTTGAAACATTCCGCCACGCATTTGAAGACTTTACAGAGAAAAGTATGGTTGAAGAAAATACGGCAATACTTACCTCATGTTCTGCGATCCATGAAAGAAACCCTGAAATTCCAAAGATTTTCTGCGGTATCACATCCAAAGCAAAGCAGAATGTAACAGGTGCCATTATTACCTGGCTGGATCAGAGCGACACAATTGAAGAATAGCATTATAAAAGGACCTGTAGGAAAACTTACAGGTCCTTTTATTAAGTTTACAATAATATATTTATTGTTCCGTCATCACAATTATAGTAATACACAGAGTCAGACAAATACTCCGCAGGATGAACAAGCTCACTGTTGGCACAGACCACTGCCTCTTTCCACGCAGCTGCACATTCTGGAGTATCCTTTATGAGATACAGCTCGTGAATAGATCCCGGCAGTATGGCAAAACCACTGCCATATATATCAGCCGCCATCTTCAGTATATCCGGATACAGCATTGCAGCTGCACCAAACTTCATCAGTTCGGTAGTCAGAAAATGCATTCGCCTTTGTCCATGTTCCACTACAATCCCGCTGCCGAACATTCTTCCTGTATCCTTCAGAACGAACGGGAATCGCCGTGAAGTATATTCCAAGGCCTGCTGATACAGTTCATCTTCTGTCACACCCCATTCTTCCATTGTTTCATTGGTTACAATCATGCTGGACCACTTATCTTCATCATACTGAATCACCGAACGGTAAATAACTGCAAGATCCAGGAATCTTCGATGCGGAATATCTGCAAGCAGCTGAATATTCCTTTCATAATTTATAAGCTGCAGAATCACCTGTTCTTTCATGTTATCCGGCGCGAAAGTACCTGTTTCGATAACTTCATCAGACGGCACTTCCCTCAGCATGGAAACAACATATCGTCCAATCCGTTCCAGTGAATTGCCCGCCAGATAGAGATCATACAGTTCCTGCAGATAGAATACAGGATATGCCCGCATCCTGCCGCTGGTCTCCATCGGAACAAAGGTCAGTGCATCCAGCGTTTCATTTACCTTATACCGCGTTTCTACTTTTATTCTGTAGTTCCTCATCTCACCAGGAGCAAGATTTTTTATCTTTTTTATCATCTTTTCTTTAAAACGTTCGTAATCCATAATCCCTCACTTTCTGTAAGTTAAACAAAAAAATAATGTGAACCGGTTCATGGTTCACATTATACTTGTATTTTCTATTTTTTGTAAATTTATTTCAGAAAATGTAAGTTTTCAGGGATTTTCTGTCGGTTTTCAGGGATTTTCTGTATTTTACCCTTTCATCCACTTCTTCAGTTCCCCCAGCAAAGCCTTCGCATCGGCCACTCCCTGGTCATAAGCACGCTGTATCTTATCCGGGTCAGTTTCCGTTCTTCCAACTCCAATCGGTACAGATGGCTGAATGATAAACACCTCTCCCCGTTTCTCCAGTTCCAGAATCTCATCCATGCAGCGGTTATAGTCTTCTGCACGAGTGAGCAGTGCTTTGGCAAATTCGGGATACTTACGGTATTTCAGCTTTGTCATCAGCGCAGCTTCCGGCTTCTTACGGTAGCCTGCTTCCTTGGTGAGAATTACGACATTGCGTCCATAGCCCATCTCACGGAAAGCTTTCACTGGAACGCTGTCTGCACAGCCGCCGTCCAGGTACTTCCCACCGTTGATTTCAACTGGCCGGGAAAAGTACGGAAGTGATGCCGAAGCCCGCACCCAGTCGATGCCCTGACGAAGTTCATCAAGCTCGATATGCTCTGCTTTGCCGGTTTCCAGATTGGTCACCGTAGCATAAAACTTGGCAGTCCGCTGCTCATATGCATCGTGATCGAAAGGATCCAGCCTGTCCGGAATTTCATGATAACAGAAATCTGCTCCCACAATATCACCCGTTTTCAGCCAGCTTTTAAAGCTCATGAACCGGGGGTCCATACAGTATTTTGTCATATAACGGACGCTTCTCCCCCTCTGCTTCGAGAGATAGGAGCATCCGTGGATGACACCGGCAGAAACGCCAATGACACCGTCAAATTCAATTCCTTCATCTAGAAAGACATCCAGCACCCCAGCCGTATAAATGCCGCGGATGCCGCCGCCTTCCAACACAAGTCCGGTTTTCAGAGAAGACATTTATTTCACCTTCTGCAGCAGGCAGATACACTCCGTATGCTTGGTCATCGGGAAGTTGTCGAATGGCTTCAGGTACTTACACTTGTAGCCGTAGTAGTCCATATATTTCAGGTTTTCCACCAGTGTCTTAGGGTTGCAGGAAATGTAGACGATTTCCTTTACGCCGTAAGCGATGATTTTGTCCAGTGCTTTTGGCTGGATGCCTACGCGAGGCGGGTCAACCACAATTACGTCAGGCTTTTCGGATACGTTCTGCAGTGCTTCGAAAACGTCGCCGGCCAGGAATTTGCAGTTGGTCAGGCCGTTGCCTGCTGCATTGATACGTGCAGCATCTACAGCTTCTTCTACCAGTTCGATACCCAGAACTTCCTTTGCCTTCAGAGCCAGAATCTGAGTAATGGTACCGGTGCCGCAGTACAGGTCGAAGACAGACTTGCCGTCAAAAGATTCCA
>JAFYKS010000442.1 GCA_017537495.1 Bacillota bacterium
AGAATTATCGAAAACTATGACGGCAGTGTAATCACCCTGGAAAGCGGCGTGACTATCAACCCTGCCAGGGATCCTCACCTGGCAAAATGCGTAGGTCAGGATATTATTGTAACTGACGGCTATACTCTGCTGGGCGGTGACGACAAGGCCGGTATTGCTGAAATCGTATGTGCACTGGAATACTTTGTTCAGAATCCTGAAGTGCCTCACGGAAAGATTGTTTTCTCCTTCACACCGGACGAAGAAATCGGCACCAGCCAGGACAACTTCAACGTGGAAGCTTTCGGTGCGGAATTTGCATACACTGTAGACGGCGGTGACTTCGGTATCTGCTGCTACGAAAACTTCAACGCATGCTGTGCAACCATCACCATTAACGGCGTGGCAACTCACCCTGGTGATGCGAAGGACAAGATGAAGAACGCTATGCTGATTGGTATGGAATTTGATCATCAGCTGCCGCCTTGGGAAAGACCGGAACACACTTATGACCACGAAGGTTTCTACCATCTGGAAGTGATGAACGGCACTTGCGACCACTGTGAAATGACTTACCTGATCCGTGAACACAACCGCAGTATCTTCGAATACCGTAAGGAAATCATGAAGAGGGCAGGCCAGTTCCTTAATGCAAGATACGGCGAAGGAACTGTAATTGTAGACCTGAAGGACGGCTACAGAAATATGTATGATATGGTAGTTCCTCACATGCATGTTGTAGACATCGCATGTGAAGCAATCCGTGAAGTAGGCGGCACTCCGGACAATTATCCGTCCAGAGGCGGCACGGACGGTGCGGAACTGTCCTGGAAGGGCGTACCTTGTCCAAACCTGGGAACCGGTTCCTTCAACCATCATGCAGTGACCGAAGTGGCATCCATCCAGCAGATGGAACAGTGCAGAGACATGATTATCAAAATCGTGGAAAAGTACGCTGCCTTCGAAAAATAGACATTTAAGAAACTGACATACAGGAGGGTATAGACTGCTATGCCAATTAAAGTACCTAATAATTTACCGGCAATCGAAACGCTGACGGCGGAGAATGTATTCGTTATGACCGATACCCGGGCTATGACTCAGGATATCCGTCCGCTGCAGATTCTGATTCTGAACCTGATGCCGACTAAAATCGATACCGAAACTCAGCTGACCAGACTGCTGGGGAATACTCCGCTGCAGGTGGAACTGGAACTGTTGCAGACCAGCACCCATAAGGCTACCAATACCAGCGAAGAGCATATGATTGCCTTTTATAAGACCTTTGACCAGATTAAGCACAAGTTCTACGACGGTTTCATCATTACCGGCGCACCTGTAGAACTGCTGGAATTTGAAGAGGTGGAATACTGGGATGAACTGTGTGAAATCATGGAGTGGAGCAAACGCCATGTTCACAGCACCTTCCATATCTGCTGGGGGGCACAGGCCGGTCTGTATTACCACTATGGCATTCAGAAGCACCGTCTGCCGAAGAAGCTTTCCGGTGTGTACAAGCATACCCTGGAATATAAGAATGGTATGCTGTTCCGTGGATTCGACGATGAGTTCTATGTTCCTCATTCCAGAAACACTACTGTATATCAGGAAGATATCGAAGCTGTTCCGCAGCTGAAGATTGTGTCCACATCGGAAGAGGCCGGTGTTTATGTGTGCAAGTCCACTGACGACCGTCAGATTTTCGTAATGGGACATTCTGAATATGACTGGAATACCCTGGAGAAGGAATATGTTCGTGATAAGAATGCAGGAATCAATCCTGAAATTCCATGTAACTATTATCCGAACGATGATGATACAAAGCCACCTGTAGTAAAGTGGAGAAGCTGTGCCAACCTGCTGTATTCCAACTGGCT
>JAFYKS010000443.1 GCA_017537495.1 Bacillota bacterium
ATTACCTGTACTTTGAAGTGCTTCATGCCTACGCTTCTCCACGCCGCTTCACGGCAGACTGCGTACGCTTCCACCAGCAGGTCATCCAGCGTTTCCCCAGCTGCCAGACGAGCCTTGAATTCCGGTGTTTTCGCCTTCAGTTCTTCATCAGTCAGTGCTGCCATCTTATCTTCCAGAGCCAGCACCTGGTCTGCCATGGCAGACAGTTTCTTTACTTCTTTGGTATTGATATCCCCAAAGATTTTTTCAAGTAAACCCATTCGTTTTTACCCCTTTCTATTCTTCTGTTTCCAGTTCTGTTACAGTCATATTGATTTCCAGGGCCTTCCGTTCGTCAGCCTTGGTTACAGTTACTTCGAACCGCTTAAAGTCCGCTTCATATACAAAATGATCGCCCACAGACGGCAGCTTATCCAGCTGGAGAACCACCCATCCATTGACGGTGTTACAGTCCAGGTCCTCATCCACATCAAAGTAGTCGAACATCTTATCCACGCTGGAACCGCAGAGTACGCGGTAAGAACCGTCCTGCTGCTGAACGATATCCTGCAGCTGGTCCCCGTCGTGCTCGTCGTAGATTTCACCAATCAGTTCTTCGATAATATCTTCCATGGTTACCAGACCGCTGGTTCCGCCGTATTCATCGACGATAATCGCAATATGTGCCTTGGCAGTCTGCAGACGCTTCAGCAGCTGGGAGATCTTCATGGAGCCTGCTACGAAGATTACCGGCTTCACGTAAGCAGATACCGGCAGATCCGTATTACGGATATAGTTGTGGAAGTCCTTCTGATTCAGCACGCCCAGAATATTATCCATGTCGTCTTCATAGACCGGCAGACGGCTGAACCCGGTTTCCATAAACAGCTTGGCGATTTCTTCCTTATCTTCATCCGCCTCGATGGCTTCGATATCCACTCGCGGTGTCAGTACGTCCCAGGCTTCACGTTCGTTAAATTCAATCGCGTTCTGAATCAGTTCGCTCTGTCCTTCATCGATACCGCCTTCTGTTTCTGCTTCTTCTACGATGGTCAGCAGTTCATCTTCTGTAATCGGACGTGCTCCGTCCACATCAAACAGCTTGGCCAGCAGCTTCTTCCACTGGGAGAAAATCCAGTTCACCGGTGTCAGAATCACCATGATGATACGAATCAGCGGAGCGGAGATCATGGCAAACTCTTCAGCCTTTTCCTTGGCTACGCTCTTCGGTGAAATTTCACCGAAGACCAGTACTACTACGGTAATGACTGCAGTGGCAATGGTTGCACCGTATTTCGGATACAGCTGCATAAAGAATACAGTCGCCAGAGAAGACATGGCAATGTTTACGATATTATTGCCGACCAGAATGGTGGACAGCAGAGAGTCATAGTTTTCAGACAGGTCCAGAACATCCTTTGCCTTTTTATTTCCGTCGCCGGCAAGGCTCTTCAGACGGATCCGGTTGGCTGAAGTAAAAGCGGTTTCCGTTGCGGAAAAGTATGCAGACAGAATTACCAGTACTGCGATTGCAATGATGTATTGCATATATTTCATTCCTCCATAATTTAACTTATTAAATATCACGTAACTTATATTTTATCACATAAACTTTGGAAAATCAAAGTTTCCGGCCTTTTTTCACACATTCTTCGCAAAATATATACATCTGTTCTGTTTCGTCAGTTTTCGACAGTTTTCGCTGGCATTCGATATCGTCACCCTTAGCACAGTTCATGGTTGACCGGCTGTTTTTTCAGGTATATAATGAAATCAAATGAAAGGAGGATGTCCCATGTCTACCAAACTGACCCTTCTGGAAGTACTGAACCAGAATACCAATACCTATCTGTCCGGCCAGCAGCTTGCCGACCAGCTTGGCGTGTCGAGAAACGCCGTATGGAAGGCCATGAAGAAACTGCAGGACCAGGGCTTCACCATAGAAAGCAAAGCTGGAACCGGCTACCGTCTCATGGAGCAGTCCGATATCATCACGAAGGATTATCTTATGGAAAATCTGACAGTACCATGCCGGATTCAGATTCACGATGTACTGGATTCCACCAACCGGGTGGCCCGTGAGCTGGAACCTTCCGATGTGGCGGACAAGCCTCACCTGATTATAGCCAATGAGCAGACCAAAGGCCGCGGCCGTCTGGGCCGTTCTTTCTGGTCCCCTCCATCCACAGGACTTTACATGACACTTGCCTTCCGTCCCAACTTCGGACTGGACAAGGCCATGCTCATTACCACCATCGCAGCGGTGGCAGTCTGCCGTGCCATGGACGAAGTTACCGGCCTGCGGCCGAAGATCAAATGGGTAAATGACATCTACCTGGGCGAAAAAAAAGTCTGCGGCATCATGACCGAAGCCCAGAGCAATTTTGAGACGGGAAACATCGATAAGATTATCCTTGGCATCGGCGTCAACTGCTTCGAAGCCACCATGCCGGAAGATATCGCTGAAACAGCCACTTATATCGCCAATCCGAAGAAGGAGTTCACCCGCGCCCAGCTGGCAGCGGCCATCGTGAATCAGTTCTTTGCCTGCATCGCAGAGCCGGACACCGGCAAGCTGATCCGCGAATACAAGAACCGTTCCTTCATTTTGGGCGAACAGATCATCATCTATAATACCATTACCGGACAGTCTCCGGACCGGAACACCTCCGGCGGCATCAAAGCCCGTGCCATCGATATCGACAGCAACGGCGGTCTGGTGGTGGAGTACATGGAAGGACGCCGCATGCGTGAGATGGAAACCATCACCACCGGCGAAGTTTCCATCAGAAAGTGGTAATCCATCAGGAATTAAATAAGCAGACAAAAGGGCTGCCGCACAGTTGACGATTCAGTCGACCGTACGGCAGCCCCTTTTTGTCTGCTTATGTTTTCATCTTGCATTTCTCTTTTTTACAGGTTCACTCTGTCCCTCGAGAATAAGGTATTCTGTGTAAATTTCAACAGTTTTAAGAAAGCTTGCAACACTCTGCTGTTCGTTTTCCATATGGGCGCAATCAGGATCATCCGGAAACACTGGTCCCCAGCCCACAAAATTAGGCATGCTCTTGGCATAACTGCATCCCGGTGCAAATCGGCACACCGGATCCATTCCGTATTTTGCTGTGATCAGCTGCATACGTTTAATCCAAGGCTGATTATCATCCACCCACATCGGTTCAAGATTTTCTATGAGAATAACCTTACATCCCCATTCTTCTTCCATATCCCTGAGAGCTTCCAATATGTTTTTCCCCGGAATGTCGAAGCACTGTCTTACGTTGAAGTTTATGTAAATCCTGCTGCCTTCTTGTCTGAGTGTGGTTGGAACTATGGTCAGGTCACCTTTGCCGCTCACTCTTCCGCCAATTTTTTTAAACTTAAGTTCAGACTCATATCTCCCTTCAGGAAAATACTTATTTATTACAGAGGCGAATTTCATTCCGTATTCTTTTTCGGCTTTCTGACAAAACAGATTTATTGCATTAACCCCCAGTTCCGGCGTAGAGCTGTGAGCAGCTTTACCCACAAACTCTATTTCCTGGCCGTCCGCTGTATAAGATGCACTTGAAGGAATTGCATTGTTGGCGCTGCCTCCTCTGAAATCTCCAACTCCCTGCGGCATAACTTCTTCAAAGCAGAGTTCTATGTCCATCAGACCGTTTTCCTGATTGTATATAGGGAAATTTCCATCAGGAGAAAATCCGTAATCGGGTATTTCAAATTCCTCTTTGTAATGGTCCATATCGCTCCAGTAAATTTCTTCGCTGGTCCCGATGATAAGACGCAGTTTCTTTTTAAGGGGAATATTCTCATCCTTTATTTTTTTCATAGCATAAAGGCTGGCAATTACAGGCCCCTTATCATCTACGATTCCTCTGCCGTAAAGAACACCGTCCTTTTCAGTCAGAGCATATGGTTCATAGTCCCAGAGATTGCAGTTGCCTTCGCTGACCACATCCACATGAACCAGGATGCCAACAGTTTCAGGACCATCTCCCAAATCAACGATTCCCACATCACCATGCTTGCCTGTTTTGGTCTCAAAACCGAAACTATCTGCAAGATCCATCACATATTTAAGAGCAGCCTTGCAGCACTCCCGGTCCTCGCTGATGCTTTTAAATCTCATCAGGGTATCAAGATCTTTTAAAATTTTCATAAGTCCCCCTATTCTGCCGAAGCGTACTTATGGCACATTACGAAATGCCCCGGAGATATTGCCACATTTTCAGGTTCAATCTGGCTGCAGATTTCCATAGCTTCAGGACATCTTCCGCAGAATTTGCAGCCTGTAACCTCGGCTCCCGCATTCGGGGTTTCCCCTTCAAGGATTTTACGCTTTTCGGTGAGTACTTTGCCCGGTACAGGCATAATATCAAGAAGTGCCCGGCTGTACGGATGCTTAGGATTTTTAACAATTTCCTCCGCTGTACCGATTTCCATGATTTTGCCAAGATACATAATTGCAATACGGTCGGAAATCAGCCATGCAAGGGAAAGGTCGTGGGTTATGAAAAGATATGCCACACCTTTCTTATCCCTTTCTTCCAGCATCATCTTCACAATACCGGTTCTTATACTTGCATCCAGCATGGATACAGGCTCGTCAGCTACCACGAATTCCGGCTTCATGA
>JAFYKS010000444.1 GCA_017537495.1 Bacillota bacterium
ACCTGGCTCAGGGACCTGCCATGACCCGCGAAGAAGCACTGCAGGCCATTTACACTGGCATGGACGCTGTAGAGGCGATTAAGAGCTGCGGTTACGGTGTCTTCGGCATCGGTGAAATGGGTATCGGCAACACCACCACCAGTGCCTGCGTGCTGGCTGCCCTGCTGGGCCTGGACGGTGAAGACGTGGTTGGCCGCGGCGGCGGACTCAACGACGATGGCATGGCCAATAAAATCCGTATCGTAGACGAAGCGGTAGCACGCTGTGAACAGTACGGCGGCGGAAGTGTTGTGGATGAAGCAGACACTGAATTTATCCGCACCCGCATCAGCAAAGAAATCGACGTGGTCGGCATTCTGGCTGAAGTGGGCGGTTTCGATATCTGCGCTATGGTAGGTGCATTCCTGGGTGCTGCATATTACAGACTGCCGGTTGTTATCGACGGTTATATTTCCGCGGTTGCGGCTCTGGCTGCATACTGGCTGGCACCGCAGGTAACTGACTTCATGTTCGGTTCCCACGTTTCCAAGGAAAAGGGCTACATGGTTGCCATGGATGCTCTGGATGTGAAGCCTTACTTCAACCTGGGCATGCGTCTGGGTGAAGGCAGCGGCTGTCCGATCAGCTTTAAGATTATGGAAACTGCATGTGCGACCATGAACGGCATGGCTACTTTTGCAGAAGGTGCCATCGACGCCGACTATCTGCAGGAAGCTAAGAAAGGAAACTTCTTCTAATGAATATCTTCATCAGCGGCGGCTGTAAAAACGGCAAGTCCTACCATGCCCAGGAACTGGCCCGGGATATGGCCAAGGAACTTGGTGTGCCGCTCTATTACCTGGCCACCATGATTCCCGTGGATGACGAGGACCGTGCCCGCATTCAGCGCCACCTGCGCGAACGGGAAGGCTGGGGATTCGAGACCATCGAGCAGGGACGCAGCATTTTGGACTGCTTCAAGCCCGGTGCCCTCACCTATGAAGGAAACCCGGTGGATCCCAATGGAGTTTTCCTCTTTGACAGTGTGACGGCCCTTCTTTCCAACGAAATGTTCCCTTACGGGGAAGACATGGACCTGGACTGCGGTCAGCGCCTGGCAGATGACCTGCTGGAATTCGCAAAGATTACAGGGAACACCGTCTTCGTGTCCGACTATATTTATTCCGAAGCACGGACCTTCGACGAAACTACCGAATGTTACCGTAAGACACTGGCCTTCCTGGACCGTACCCTGGCCAGAGAGTGCGATCAGGTCATCGAAGTGACCTTCGGCATGAAATACTTATATAAATAACGAAAAGCGGCCGCCCGGCCCGGTGTCGAAATTTGTCGAACCGTGCCGAATGTCCGCAGGAGATATACAATGAAACTGATTACCGGATTTTTTATGGCGTGGGGAAACTTCCTCACCCTGCCCTGTCCTCTGAAACTGTGGGACAGCAATCTGAAAAACTATATGCTGGGCTTCCTGCCGTCGGTAGGCCTCATCGTAGGCCTGATCTGGGGTGCCCTCTGCATTCTCATGATGACACTGAACATCCCGTTCCTGGTCATGGCATTCCTCATGACTCTGGTACCATTCACCGTATGTGGATTTCTCCACCTGGATGGGTTCATGGACTGCAGTGACGCAATCCTGAGCCGCCGTCCCCTGGAGGACCGTCAGCGAATCCTCAAAGATTCCCACACCGGCGCCTTCTCCGTCATCAGCGTGGCCTTCCTGCTGCTGGGTTATTATGCCTTCATGTCACAGGCCCTGTCCATGGGCGTGGATTTCTTCAGCTTCTGCCTGATTCCTGTGGTGAGCCGCGGAATGTCCGGCATGAATGTTTTGTTGAGAAAGCCCATGGGAACCAGTCAGTATGCACAGGGAGACGGTGCAGGTGCTGACAGCCAGAAGAAAAAGGCAGTAGCAATCATCCTGGTTCAGCTGGCTGTTTACTGCACAGCAGGCCTTCTGCTGAGCGCAGATCCGCTTCCGGTTGCAATTACCGCTGGAGCAACTGCTTTGGCATCTCTCATCGCAATTATCTACGGCAAGCGTCAGCTGGGCGGCATGAACGGCGACATCGCCGGCTACGGCATCGTCTGGGGCGAGCTGATTGGCGTGCTGGCCATGGCACTGGTGTAAGGAGGACTTGGAATGATTTTAGTATTTGGAGGCGCATATCAGGGCAAACTGGCATATGCGCTGGATAAATTCGATATCGCTGCGGAGGATGTGTACCGCTGCAGCCGCGACGGCGAGCTGGATCTTGATAAAACCGTCATTTACGGACTGGAAGAGTTCGTGTACTGGTGTACGGAAAACGTTGTGGAAGCGAAGACTGTGCTGGAATCCAGATTCGACACCACCGAAGCAGACCCGTACCTGGACAAAATCTTTATCGCCTGCGACGTGTCTCAGGGCCTGGTGCCCATGGATGCCACCGACCGTGCATTCAGAGAGATGATGGGCCGCACCCTGCTCCACCTTTCTAAGGAAGCAGACGAAGTGCACCGGGTATTTTGCGGGATCGGACAGAGACTGAAATAAAAACGCGGCTTCGGCCGCAACAGGAGCTTAGACTATGAAATCGTACATTCACTTTATACGTCACGGGGTGACCGAGGGAAATGCCAACCGCTGGTTCTACGGCTGGGCCGATGTGAATCTGCTGCCGGAGGGCGTGGAAGAACTGAAGAGACTTCGGGATGCGGGGACTTACCCGCCGCTGTTGGATGCGGACTGCTACACCTCCGGTATGCGCCGGACGGAACAGACCTTTGAAATTATCTACGGCGATGTGCCTCACCGTCAGATTCCTGCCATGAAAGAGCTGAACTTCGGCCAGTGGGAGTGCAAAACCTGGGAAGAACTGAAGGATATCCCCGACATCATTAACCTGTTGGGCGATATGAACGGTACCACCGAATATCCGGACGGCGAATCACCTTATGGTTTCCGTCAGCGGGTTCTGGGCGGGCTGGAAGAGCTCCGCGGCTATCACCGTCTGAAGGAACTGTCTCACCATCACAGCGGGCAGGATGCA
>JAFYKS010000043.1 GCA_017537495.1 Bacillota bacterium
CATAGTTTGAACGTAGAAAAGTTATTATCGGAGTTGTTATGTGAAACAGAATATGAACTGTTTCAATATCCCTTTACAACTAAGAAAGAAGATCTTAAGTATTTTATAAAACGTATGTTAAGACCTATAGGAACACCTAAAAGAGATTCTTTTTTCTGGACTCATGCCATGTTGGCAACGGCGTTGGAAAGTGCAGGGGAAATAGAAGTTTTAAAGAAGTATTATGATTTGTGGATTGATAAAGGTATACCGATTTATCATTTAGATAATGTTATGAATGGATATTCTCTTTTGTATGTGTATGAGCAAACAAAAGAGAAGAAGTATGAAGAAGCTGCTAATAGGCTATATGCTTATGTACGTGATTATAAAAAAGATATGACGGGGACGTTACCTTATCGTAAACATCATTCAAATCATATGTATGTGGACGCGATTGGAATGATTGTTCCATTTTTATGTAGATATGGCAAGGTATTTAATCATAAAGAGGTGACGGAGCTGGTGGGAAATACCCCGCTGGTAAAACTGAACCGCATGATGGCGGAGAGAAAACTGAACTTTAATCTTTACGGCAAGCTGGAGTCCATGAATCCGGCCGGAAGTGCCAAGGACCGTGTGGGTCTGGCCATGATTCTGGATGCGGAAGAACGAGGTCTGCTGCAGCCGGGAGCAACCATCATCGAACCTACAAGTGGAAACACCGGTATCGGCCTGGCATCCGCTGCTGTGGCGAGGGGATATAAACTGATTCTGACCATGCCGGATACCATGAGCGTGGAACGAAGAAATTTGCTGGCAGCATATGGTGCGCGGGTGGTTCTGACTCCCGGGACCGAAGGGATGAAGGGGTCCATTGCCAAAGCAGAGGAACTGGCGGCTGAAATTCCGGGAAGCTTCATTCCGGGACAGTTCGACAATCAGTCCAACCCGAAGGTTCACTATGAAACCACAGGGCCGGAGCTTTGGAAAGCACTGGACGGACAGATTGATGTGTTCGTAGCCGGCGTGGGCACTGGAGGTACCATCACCGGCGTGGGCCGCTTCCTGAAAGAGAAGAATCCAGATGTGAAAATCATCGCAGTGGAACCGGCTGGATCTCCTCTGCTGAGTCAGGGGCAGGCAGGTCCTCACGGACTGCAGGGTATTGGTGCCAATTTTGTTCCATCCATTCTGGACCGCAGCGTCATCGATGAAATCATTACCGTAACGGAGGATGAGGCCTATGCAGCCGGACGTCAGATGGCATCCTGTGAAGGTACTCTGGTGGGCATTACTTCCGGTGCAGCACTCCATGCAGCCATGACTGTCGGAAGCAGAACGGAACATCATGGTAAAAATGTGGTGGCCTTCCTGCCGGATACAGGAGACAGATACCTTTCCACACCACTTTTTAAATAGCAGAAAACAGAAAACCGGCCGCGTTTAGCGAGCCGGTTTTGTAATGCAGTATTTAATTCAGAAAATTAACGCAGAACAGCTCCGGGGCCTCTGTCAAAATAGATGCTTTTGGATTCCGCACCCAGTGGAATACCCCAGATGATTTTCACATCCGGTGACAGGCAGCCTATTTTGACAGCGCCCTTGCCAGCTGAGTACATGACGCGGTTGTCGATGCGGTGATCTGCTGCAATAGACACTGCAGAACCCACAGCAATTCCCAGGTCGGTCACATTGAACACGCAGTTTGTGCCGGCTTTTTTCATTTCTCCGCAGTTTTCGAACCCGCACATATGGCAGTTTGGCAGTCCGAACGGAGTGCTCTTACAGCCGATGATTACCACGCAGTGGCTGTTGTCCACATTGCCTGCATCGCGGATGATGAACTCCTCACCCACCTCTTCTCCAAACTCCCGCATGGCCGCCGCCAGAGCATCCTTGTCTTCGCCGGTGAGTACGCAGGCCTCTACGGTATCCTTTCCGCTGCCCTTCGGTGCTGTTTTCGCCGCAGCTACCATCATGTCGGCTACAGCCAGGCAGGTATCGCGTTCGCAGTCTTTCATTGTCTTTATCATTTCGAGTCTTCCTCCCTCTGCAAAATCTCTTTGAATTTGCTTTTATTCTATCATAAAGAGTCTGGCTCTTGCAAGCGTGCCCGATTTGTAATACAATGGGGGATAGATATTTTGGAAAGAAGGGCAAAACTATGAGAGAACCTGTATTAGTAATTATGGCAGCAGGCATGGGTAGCCGTTTCGGCGGTCTGAAACAGATTGAACCGGTGGGAAGCGGCGGAGAAATTATTCTGGACTTTTCCCTGTATGATGCCATGATGGCAGGCTTTAAGAAAGCCGTATTTATTATAAAAAGAGAAAACGAAGCAGATTTCCGTGCGCTCATCGATGAACGCGCAGGAAAATATATGGAAATCGAATATGCATTTCAGGATATTACTGACATTCCTGCAGGCTATGAAGTTCCGGAAGGTCGCGTGAAGCCATGGGGAACCGGTCATGCAGTAATGGCGGCACGTCACGCAGTGGATGGTCCGTTTGTAGTGATCAATGCAGATGACTACTATGGTCCGGGCGCATTCCAGAGCATTTATGAGTTCCTGGAAAATGCGGAAGATGATGTGGATGGTAAGTACCATTACGCCATGGTTGGTTATCAGGTGGAAAACACCATGACAGAGAACGGCCATGTGTCCCGAGGTGTATGCCAGACTTCTGCAGATGGAAAGCTGACTGAAATCACAGAACGCACCAAAATTCAGTGGCAGGATGGCAACATCGTGTTTGAAGATGCACAGGCAGCGGACGGCAGCGGCTGGACTCAGCTGGAGCCGGGAACTACTGTGTCCATGAACTTCTGGGGCTTCACCCCTTCCATGCTCCGTGAGATGGAAGCACGTTTCCCAGCATTTTTAGATCAGGCACTGGCAGAGAACCCGATGAAGGGAGAATACTTCCTGCCAGGTGTAGTGGATCAGCTGATTCAGGAAGGCAAGGCAGATGTACGCGTGCTGAAATCACTGGACCGCTGGTATGGCGTAACCTACAAGGAAGATAAGGAAAGCGTGGTTGACGCAATCCAGTCCATGAAGGACAAGGGCGAATATCCGGACAAGCTCTGGAAATAAAATAATCAGAAAGCAGGAAACTTCAATGAAAAAGAATATGACAAGATTAATTGCCGCAGCAATGATACTGACCATGGTTCTGGTATCTGTCGGCTGCGGAAACAGTGAACCGATAAACAGACCGTATGATTTCAACCTGGAAGAGTACGTGTCCGTTGGTGAATACAAGGGTCTGGAATATACTGCTTTTGAAGTGGAAGTAACGGATAAAGAAGTAGAAGACACCATCGAAGAAATTTTGATGGAGTACATGACAAAGGAAGAAGTGACAGAGGGTGCCGTAAAGTCCGGTGATTATGTAGGAATCAAGTATTCCATGGAAGTGGACGGAGAAAATGTAACCGGTACTGACACACAGGTCTACACCGTAAAGGTTGGTGACAGCGGTCTTATGCCGGATGTTGATAAGGCCCTGATTGGTGCGGAAGTATGCGAAACCATCCAGGTGGAAACCACCTTTGCAGAAGATTACGACCTGAATCCGGAATATGCTGGCAAGCCAGTAAAGTACGAAATCACAGTTGAAAATATTGCAGTTCCGGTATATCAGGAACTTACTGATGAATTTGCGAAAAAAACTCTGGGTGTGAAGAATGCAGCAGAATACCGTGAACTGGTAAAAGAAACACTGTATCAGAACAAGATGTCGGATGCGCGCTATGCTGCAGGTGAAGAAATCTGGACACAGGTAGTGGAAGCTTCCGAAGTCATTCAGTATCCTGAAGCAGAAGTGACTAAGATCGAAGAAAAGCTGACTAAGAATCTGCAGACCATGATGGAACAGAGCGGTATGAGCATTGAAGACGGTATCGCAGATATTCTGGGAATGGACGAGGAAACATTTAAAACAGAGATCCGTAAGAGTGCAGAAGCCGGTGTGAAGGAAGAAATGATTCTTTACACCATCGCCCGTGAACATGACCTGGAAATGACAGAAAAGGAAATCCAGGATTATCTGGACCGTCTGCTGGCAGCCAATAACATGGATGAGGAAGATTTCACAGCACAGTATGGCGTGGATATCCGTACCTATGCGGAAGATGGCGGCGTGCTCATTTCCATGCTGTACGAAGAAGTCTTCGGCTTCCTGGTGGATAACGGCACCGCAAAATAGTACGAAAAAAATAACAAAAAACTTAAATTGCAGGCAAAAAAGTGCTTGCAATTTTTGTTTTGTACAAGTATAATAATAGGGCATGAGTTTTTTCGTGCAATTCTCTGCGACGGGAGAGACCGTCGCCATATAGTCCACAGGGAGGTGAAACAAATGACAAATTATGAAGTTATGTTCATTATCGATCCTACTTTAGAAGAAGCTAAGAAGGAAGCGACAATCGAAACCGTTCAGGGCATCATCGCTAAGGATGGCGAAGTTGTAAAGACTGACGTAATGGGTATGAAGAAGCTGGCTTATCCAATCGCTAAGCACGAAGAAGGTTACTACGTAGTAGTAGAATTCAAGGCTAACCCAACCCTGCCTTACGAACTGAACAGAAAGATGAAGATTTCTGATGCTATCATCAGACACATGATCATCAACCAGGATGAACTGTAAGAACGAGGTGTAAGAATGAACAACGTATCTTTAATCGGAAGACTGACCAGAGATCCTGAAGTAAGATATACTGCAGGAACACAGATGGCTGTAGCTAAGTTCACCGTTGCTATCGACGATGGCTTCGGCGAAAAGAAGAGAACAAACTTTATCCCGGTTACCGTATTCGGCAAGACTGCGGAAAACTGTGAAAAGTACCTGGCAAAGGGCAGACTGGTAGGTGTTCAGGGAAAGATTCAGACTGGAAGCTATACCAATAAGGATGGCGCAACAGTTTACACCACAGATGTCGTAGCTGACAGAGTAGAATTTTTAGAATGGGGCGAAAGAGAAAACAGACCTGCAGCTCCAAGACAGTCCGGCATGGGCGGTTTTGATGCAGCACCGGAAGGTTTCTCCGCAATTGACGAAGACATTCCATTCTAGAAGAGAAAGGAGATAAGAACCATGATGGATAAGAGACGTGGCGGTGGCATGAGAAGAAAGAAAGTATGCCAGTTCTGCGCTGATAAGACTGAAGTAATCGACTACAAGGATGTAGAAAAGCTGAGAAAGTACGTTACCGAAAGAGGTAAGATTCTGCCTAAGAGAATCACTGGTACTTGTGCTGAACACCAGAGAGCAGTAACTACTGCAATCAAGAGAGCAAGAATCGTAGCTTTACTGCCTTACGTAGCTGACTAATAGTAAGCAGTCAAATACAGACGAATTTTAAGAGCGACCCTTGGGCCGCTCTTTTTATTTTATCTGCCCTATTGAAGTGTGTAAAAGAGAGTGCTAAAATGTCAAATAATAAGACAATTACATGAGGTGCACTCTATGCCTGATAATACCTTAAACAGCCAGAAAGGCTATAACACAGCGGATATACGCAAAGAGATCATTTTGCTGATGCTGCCGATTATTGCAGAAAATTTCCTCCAGACCTTTACAGACCTGATTGCAACTGCCATGGTAGGAAGATTGATTGACCTGGACATTTCTGCTCAGGGCATGAGCAGCAAGCTGACTAATCTGGTCTATTACATTTTCCGTGGGACCAGTGTGGCGCTGGTAATTCTTATCGCCAAGAGGCTGAGCAAAGACGGAGTGGAGGCCTGCCGGACCATTTTCGAGAAAACGGCTGTTGCCACAACTGTAATTGCACTGGTGCTGGGTGGATTTATCTTTATGGCACCGGAGACCAGCCTTTCTGTTTTTACGAAAGATGCAGCGCTGATTGCCCATGCGGTGGATTACCTGAAGATTCTGGTATTCTGCCTGCCGTTCTGGGGGATTACGGTCTGCGTGGCTTCTGCGTTCCAGGCAAAGGGTGATACGAAGACGCCGATGCTGGTTGCGGTCTTTGTGAATATATTAAATACATTCCTGTGCTGGGGTCTGATTTTCGGAAATCTGGGAATGCCGGAAATGGGATATCTGGGTGCAGCTGCAGCGCTGGTTATTTCCAGAGCCGTGGGCTGTGTCATCAGTATTTATCTCCTGTACAGCAGCCGCTGGGGCATGTTTGCCCTGAAAGGAAAACGGACGCAGGAAGAAAAACTCCTGCAGAGGGTATATGCCATTGCCCTTCCGAACGCCGGAGAGTGGTGTGTATGGCAGGTTGCGACAATTATTCTGTCCCGTATTATTCTGTCCTATGGACAGGCTGAATTTGCAGCATATCAGCTGGGGGTACAGGTGGAATCCATGCTGGAAATCCCTGCTGTGGGCTTCGGTACTGCCGCCATGGTACTGATATCCAGGGCCATCGGGCTTAATGATGAGAAGCTTTATCGGGCCTATAAAAAAGAAATGATGCGGATTTGTCTGCTGATCAGTATCATTACTACTGCAATGCTGGTTCTGATGCCGCGGATGTGTATGCGTGTGCTGACTGACAGCGAAAATTTGATTGCCATTGGCATCGGTTACCTGGTTATCGCTGGTCTTTCTACAATCCCTATGAATATCGGCAAGGTATATAACGGTATTCTCCGATCATCGGGAAATAACACCGTTCCGCTGAAAGTTCAGATGCTCTGCATGTGGGGGATCCGTATAACAGCGTCGCTGATCTGCTGCTATGTACTGAAGCTGCCGCTGATTTCCATCTGGTGCTGCTTCACCGCGGACCAGTTCATCAAGTTCTTTATCACAAGAACCATCACCAACCGGAAAAAGATTTTCGGAGATGTGAATGCATAAGGAAAAATGAATATTCTCTGTATATCGAGGCTGAAAACCTGCGGATAATAAAAGGAAAAACGGAAAAAGCCGGGACTGCCCGGCTTTTTTTATTTGCAGAAGATGGGAGTGTGACCGGCAGAACGCAGCGGGGCATAAGGGCGAAATTTCAACGGTTGCGGCGAAAAGTGTGTACAAAATTCAGTACATTCTATAATTATTCATAATAAAGCGAAAAAGCGTTAACGAGATAAAGTGGTGAAGAAATGGAAGCATACTCCATAATCCTGCTTTTTTTAACGCTGAAAACCCTTGAAGTTTTAAGTCTTAGCACAAAAATGTATAGCGCAATTCCGCAAAAGAATGTATAATAGAAGGCAAGAAAAATGCCCAAAAGGCTTATGTATGTTTATACGCAAAATGAATAAATATTTATGGGTAAAGGAGATTTTACTATGGCAGTATTAATCAACGGACGCGACCTGACAGTAGAACAGGTCATCAGAGTTTGCCGTCACGGCGAAAAGGTGGAATTAACACCGGAAGCAGTTGAAGCTGTAAAGAAGGCAAGAGCTTATGTAGAAAAGAAGGTAGCGGACAAGGCTGTTGTATACGGTCTGACCACTGGTTTCGGTAAGTTTGCCAACGTATCTATTTCTACAGAGGAAACTGCACAGCTGCAGAAGAATCTGATTATGTCTCACACATGTGCAATGGGGAAGCCTTATGAACGCAAGTACGTAAGAGCAGCTATGTTACTGAGAGCAAACTCTCTGGCAAGAGGTAATTCCGGTATTCGTCTGGAAACCCTGCAGACACTGATTGATATGCTGAACGCAGGAATTCATCCGATTGTACCTGAAAAGGGTTCCGTTGGTGCATCCGGCGACCTGGCACCTCTGTCCTGTATCGCACTGGGACTGATCGGTATGGGTATGGTTGAATATCAGGGCGAAGTAATCGAAGCGAAGGATGCATTCGCAGCCGCAGGCCTGACTCCTGTGGAACTGGCTTCTAAGGAAGGTCTGGCACTGAACAACGGTACACAGATGCTGACTGCAGTTGGCCTGAACACTCTGTATGATGCCATGAACCTGGCAAAGATTGCAGATATCGCAGGTGCACTGACCGGCGAAGCACTGCATGCCATCGCTAAGGCATACGACCCTAAGACCCACGAACTCCGCGGACATCAGGGACAGATTGACGTAGCAGAAAACATGAGAACTCTGCTGGAAGGCTCCAAGAATGCACTGCCTCTGCATGCAACCAAGGTACAGGATCCATATTCTCAGAGATGTCTGCCTCAGATTCACGGCGCATCCAGAGATGCCATCAACTATGTTTATGAAGCAGTTTCCAGAGAAATCAACGCGGTTACAGATAACCCAATCGTTTTCCCTGATCACGATGAAGTAATCAGCGGCGGTAACTTCCACGGTCAGCCAATGGCTCTGGCATTCGACTTCCTGAAGATTGCTATTTCCGAACTGGCAAACGTATCTGAAAGAAGACAGGAAAGACTGGTAAATCCGGCTCTGTCCGAAGGCCTGCCTGCATTCCTGGTTAAGAACGGCGGTCTGAACTCCGGTTACATGATTGCACAGTACGCATCCGCATCCATGGTATCCGAAAACAAGGTATATGACCACCCTGCATGTGTAGACTCCATTCCAACTTCTGCAAACCAGGAAGACCACGTATCCATGGGTTCCACTTCCGCAAGAACTGCAGCAATGGTACTGGACAATGCACAGAAGGTTATCGGTATTGAACTGTCTGCTGCAGCACAGGCAATCTGGCTTCGCCAGGAACTGGGTGAAAAGGGTATTGACAACCTGGCACCTGCAACCAAGGCTGCATACGATCACATCCGTACCATCGCAGCACCGATTGAAGAAGACATCATCATGATCAATCATCTGGCAGATATGGATGAAATGGTTAAGAATAATTCCATCTTAGAAGCAGTAGAAAAGGTTGTAAAACTGAAATAAATGAAAACCGCCGGCAGGAAATATTTTGCCGGGAAAACAGGAGGTAATATACATGTTAGACAACAAGACAATTCAGGGCGCAATGACCATTCAGCTGGGAAATGAATACCCTGACTATCCACAGTTCCAGGAAGGCATCAGAAGAGCACCAGACAGAGGTTTCCGTCTGACCAAGGCACAGACCAGAATCGCACTGAAGAACGCGCTCCGTTACGTTCCGGAAGAACTGCACGAAAAGCTGGCTCCTGAATTCATGGAAGAACTGACTACAAGAGGCAGAATCTACGCTTACCGTTACAGACCGGAAGGCAGAATGCACGGTAAGCCGATTGAAGAATATAAGGGTAAGTGCCTGGCAGGTAAGGCATTCCAGGTTATGATCGATAACAACCTGGACTTCGACGTGGCACTGTATCCATACGAACTGGTTACATACGGTGAAACCGGTCAGGTTTGCCAGAACTGGCTCCAGTACAGACTGATTAAGAAGTATCTGGAAGAGCTGACAGAAGATCAGACTCTGGTTGTGGAATCCGGACATCCTCTGGGCCTGTTCCCTTCCA
>JAFYKS010000445.1 GCA_017537495.1 Bacillota bacterium
GCTTTCCATCTGCCGGGCCAGGAAGCTGGCTCCGATTTCCGCAGCCATCAGTTCTGAATCACCCAGGGGCTTAGTGCCTTTAGGCAGAATGGTAATGGAACCGATGGGATCTCCCTGTGAAATGATAGGAACTACGATTTTCGTATCATTTAAGTAGCGGTTTTTGCTCTGAATGATCCGGTCCAGTTCCATATCTACCATTTTATCGGTATATTCTTTTCTCGACGGTCCGGCAGCAGCAATTACCTGGTCTGTATCAGATACGATAACGGTGCTTCCCAGAATCTGGGCCGCAGTATCCGCGTATTCTCCTGCAAACTGGCCAAGTTCACTGATGGGGGAGTATTTTTTCAGGATAATTTCTCCAGTGCTGCTGGTATAAATTTCCAACGGATCTCCTTCACGGATCCGCAGGACACGGCGGATTTCCTTGGGAACAACTACCCGGCCCAGGTCGTCAATTCGGCGTACAATTCCTGTTGCTTTCATGTGTGTTTACTCCTTTTAAGGTTGGAATTTCTTTGTAGTTAGTATCACTCATTTCCTTTAAATCATGAGCAGTATTTCCCGAATATCATTGCTAAATTTTGCATGTTCGCACCATATTTACTGGAATCTTACGTAAATATATGGTATACTGAATTGTTAGAATATTAAAATGGATAAACTATGCGCAGATATGAAAAGTTTAACAGGAGGTTATTATGCTTTTTAAGAATATCGCAGTATTGAATAAAGATTTTGAAGTTGAAAAAGAACGTTATGTTCTGGTAGAAGGAGACCGTATTGTTTCCATCACCGGCGAAGCTCCGGCTGATTACACCGGGGAAACTTATGATGGAAAAGGCAAGCTGATGATGCCTGGTTTCTTTAACACCCATGCACATTCCCCAATGACACTGATGCGTGGCTATGGCGAAAACATGGCGCTGCAGGACTGGCTGAACAAGCTGATTTTCCCGTTTGAAGATCATCTGACAAGCCCTGCTGTTTACTGGGGTACCACCCTGGCAATGGCAGAATCCCTGCGTTTTGGTATCGTATCTACCAGTGATATGTACTACTTCATCGACGATATGGCTGCTGCTGTCAGAGACGCTGGTGCTAAGGCAAATATCTGCCGCTCCATCGTAAACTTCTGCGAACCGGATGTATGGAAGCTGCCATCCATGAAGGAAATGGTAGATACCTACAACACATGGAATGGTGCAGAAAACGGCAGAATTATCATGGATATCAGTATGCATGCCGAATATACATCTAATGAAAATGATGTACTGGCGGTTCAGGGCTTTGCGAAGGAAAAGGGTGCACGTATGCACATTCACATGTCTGAAACTCAGCTGGAGCATGAAGAATGCAAACAGCGCCGCGGCGGCAAGACTCCGGTACAGTACTTCAACAGCCTGGGCTGCTTCGATATGCCGACAACTGTAGCACACGGCGTATGGCTGGAAGGCGAAGATTTTGACATTCTGAAGGAAAAAGGCGCAACCGTAGCATCCAACCCGATCAGCAACCTGAAGCTGGCAAGCGGCGTGTGCAATGTGCCTGAACTGCTGAGAAGAGGCATCAACGTGGGTATCGGTACCGACAGCGTATCTTCCAACAACTCTCTGAACTTCTTCGAAGAAATGAAGGTGTTCGCTATGGCATCCAAGATGTACTACAAGGATCCGACTGCAGTTACTCCGCAGCAGACCCTGTATGCGGCAACCAGAGCCGGTGCACTGAGCCAGGGCAGAGAAGACAGCGGTGTGATTGAAGAAGGCATGAAGGCAGACCTGATTGTGGTTGACATCGATCAGCCGCACATGCACCCTGTTCATAACATGGCGACCAACCTGGTATATTCTGCATCCGGAAGCGATGTGGTGCTGACCATGGCTGACGGTAAGGTTCTCTACCAGGACGGCGAGTACAAGACCATCGACATCGAAAGAACCATCTTCGAAGTTGAAAAGGAAACTGCAGCTATCCTGAAGAAGCTGTAGAATGCGGAGGCATTGATTTATGTCAAATTCCAATAGTAATAAATTTCTGAAAGGTGCTGCCATTCTGGGGATTGCCGGCGTTATCGTAAAGATTATCGGTGCGGTGTTCCGTATTCCGCTGACAAACTGGATCGGGACGGACGGTATGTCCTATTATGGATGTGCGTATCCGATTTATTCCCTGTTTCTGACTATTTCCACTGCAGGGATTCCGGTTGCTATTTCTAAAATGGTTTCCGAAAGGGTTACGGTCCGCAATTACGGCGGTGCCCATAAAGTATTTAAGGTTTCCCTTGGGCTGCTCAGCGTAATGGGTGTAGTGTCTTTCCTGCTGTGCTATCTGGGCGCGGACTTTATTGCCGGTACTGTGCAGAATAATCCGGAAGCGGCATCTTCCATCAGAGCAATTGCTCCGGCACTGCTGTTTGTACCGATTCTGTCTGCATTCCGTGGATATTTCCAGGGACGTCAGAATATGAATCCGACAGCGGTTTCCGAACTGACTGAACAGACCGTCCGTGCGGCGGTAGGTCTGACGCTTGCTTACAGCTTCCTGTCCGTAGGACTTCCGGAAGCGGCTGCAGGTGCTACGTTCGGGGCTTCTGCAGGTTCCTTCGCATCCATGGTGGTAATTGCACTGATTTATGTACTGAATCGCAAAACTATTCATACGAAGATTCACCGCGGAGACAACAATCTGGAGGAAACCGGAGAAATCCTGAAGAAGGTACTCATGATTGCCATTCCGATTACTCTGGGGGCTTCCATTATGCCGATTATGAATGCCATTGACTCTACGGTGGTTATGGGACGTCTGGAGGCTACCGGCTGGACACATGACCAGGCAAAATCTCTCTTTGGACAGCTGTCCGGCTACTGTGCATCGCTGATCGGTCTGCCGCAGATTTTCACTCAGGCCATTGCTGTGAGTCTGGTTCCGGCTATTTCTGCTGCATGGCTCCGTCAGGACCGTGGTGAACTGCAGGAAAATGTGAAGCTTTCTCTCCGTGCAACCATGATTGTGGGATTCCCTTGTGCGGTAGGTATCTTTGCACTGGCAGAGCCGATTCTGCTGCTGCTCTTCTCCAGCCGTCCGGCAGAAGCAAGCGCTGCGGCGCCGACACTGATGGTGATGGCAATCAGCGTTGTGTTCCTGGCTTCGGTACAGACTCTGACCGGTGCACTGCAGGGCGTAGGCAAGCAGAGTGTTCCGGTGTGGAATCTGGCAGTGGGAGCTGTATTCAAGTTTGCAGCAACCTGGATCTGTGTGGGCATTCCTGCCATTAATGTAAAAGGTGCGCCAATTGGTACTATCATTGCATACCTGATTGCCATGATTTTGGACCTGCGCGCAGTGAAGAAGTACACAGGTACAAGTTTTGATATGAAGACAACTTATGTGATTCCATGTGCAGCCTCTGCACTGATGGGTGTTGGTGCTTACGCAAGCTACCGCCTGCTGTTTGCGGTGACTTCCAGCAAC
>JAFYKS010000446.1 GCA_017537495.1 Bacillota bacterium
ACAACCAGGATAAGATTGTCGGCATGGTGCTGACTCACGGACATGAGGACCATATCGGTGCGGTTCCTTATCTGCTCAAGTATATTAACGTACCGGTTTACGGTACTCGCCTTACTCTGGGACTGGTTGAAAACAAACTGAAAGAACACAATCTTCACGGAGATTTACGTACAATCTTTGCAGGAGACAAGGTGCAGCTTGGACACTTTAATGTGGAAGCAATCCGGACCACACATTCTGTGGCCGACTCCATCTGCCTGGCTATCGACACGCCGGCAGGGCTGGTGTTCCATTCCGGTGACTTTAAAATCGACTATACGCCGCTGGATGGAGAGCCGATTGACCTGGCAAAACTTGCAAGTCTGGGGAAGCAGGGTGTTTCTCTGATGCTTTGTGACAGTACCAACGCGGTGCGCGGCGGATATACTTCCTCCGAGCAGGTGGTTGGCCAGACTATTGAATCCATTTTCAGAAAGTGCAGCACGAGAATTATTATTGCAACATTCTCATCCAATGTACACCGTGTGCAGAAGATTATCGAGAGTGCCATCAAGGTTGGCAGAAAAGTTGCAGTTTCCGGCAGAAGCATGGAAAATGTAGTTGCACTGGCCATTGAGCTGGGATATCTGGATATTCCGGCAGGAACACTGGTTGACCTGAAGATGACGAAGAATATTCCGGATGATAAGCTTGTTATTATCACCACCGGAAGCCAGGGTGAACCGATGTCAGCACTGTGCAGAATTGCCAGCGGCGAGCACAGAAGTGTAAAGTTAAAACCTGGAGATACTGTTATTCTTTCTTCTACACCAATTCCTGGTAATGAAAAAACAGTATCCAACGTTGTAAATAAACTCTTTGAAAAGGGAGCTGAAGTGATTTATTCCGATATTGCTGATATTCACGTTTCCGGCCATGCATGTCAGGAAGAACTGAAGCTGATTCATTCTCTGATTAAGCCGAAGTACTTCATGCCGGTACATGGTGAATACCGTCATCTGATTCAGCATGCTAAATTAGCTGAAAATCTGGGCATGGATCCGGAAAATATTTTCGTAATGGAAAATGGGGAAGTTCTTTCTCTCAGCAGCAAAGGTGCTGCGAAGGATGAAGCACGTATCCCTGCGGAAGCAATTCTGGTAGACGGCCTTGGTATCGGTGATGTAGGCAATATCGTTCTCCGCGACAGAAAACTGCTGTCTGAATCCGGTCTGATTATCGTAGTTGCGGCAATCGACAGAGAAAGCCGTCTTGTTGTTTCAGGTCCGGATATCATCTCCAGAGGCTTTGTTTATGTAAGAGAAAACGAACATCTGATTGATGAAGCGAGAAATGTGGCTATGGCAGCCCTTGAAAAATGCCAGGATAAGAACATTAAAGACTGGAACACCATGAAATCCCAGGTAAGAGATGCTCTTAACGGTTACATCTATGAAACCACCAAGAGATCTCCGATTATCCTGCCGATTTTCCTGGAAGTATAGTATTGGGAGGAAATAAGATGAATGTATATTATCAGGCTCACGGTTTAGCGCAGGCGATCAAGGCCTCCGGTGAATTTAAAGAGTATGATGCACTGAAGAAGCAGGTGGATGCTAATCCGCAGCTTTCTGAGATGATTCAGGATGTGCAGCGTCAGCAGTTTGAACTGCAGGCAAAGCAGATGATGGGTGAACAGGTTGACAGTGAAGCTATGGCTAAAATGCAGCAGCTGGCAGCGATTATGATGAGAGATCCTCTGGCTATGCAGTATCTGCAGGCACAGATGCGTTTCTCCATTATGATGAATGACGTATTCAAAATCATCGGTGAAGCATCCGGAATGGGTGATATGGCCGGTATGATGGGTAAGTAAACAGAAAATAAGTACTTGAAAAGTAGAAAAGTTCTGTTATACTATAATAGTTAAAGTTTAGTTAAAAGTGGCGTTCGGGACAGGCATGGTCCGTTCCGGGTGTCTGCGCGCAATGATATATTATTGACGACAGGAGAGTTAAAGAAAATGATTTACGCAAGCGATTTTAGAAAAGGTATTACTTTCGAAATTAACGGTGAACCACACGTAGTTCTGGACTTCCAGCACGTAAAGCCTGGTAAGGGTGCAGCGTTCGTAAGAACAAAGTACAAGAACATTCTGTCTGGTGCTACCAGAGAAGAAGCGTTCAACCCAGATGACAAGTTCCCTAAGGCACACATCGAAACCAGAAAGATGCAGTACCTGTACAACGACGGTGAACTGTACTACTTCATGGACCCAGAAACTTACGATCAGGTTCCTCTGTCCTTCGATCTGGTAGAAGATGCTATCAAGTTCATGAGAGAAAATGACGAAGCTATGGTTAAGTTCTTCCAGGGCAAGGCATTCATCGTAGAAGCAGAAAACTTCGTAAACCTGACTGTTATCGAAACAGAACCAGGCGTAAAGGGCAACACTGCTACAAACGTAACTAAGGCTGCAACTGTTGAAACTGGTGCAGTAGTTCAGGTTCCAATCTTCATCGAAGCTGGTGAAAAGATTCAGATCGACACCAGATCCGGCGAATACCTGGGCAGAGCTAAGTAATAACTGAAATTATGCTGAATTCAAAGGGACGTAAAAACTTGCGTCCCTTTGTTTAAATGTAAAAGCAACCCATACGCAGAAATCAATGGAGTTACTATGGAAACAAAAGGAAACAAGAAATTAATTACGGGGATTATTGCTGTAATTGCAGTTGTTCTGATTGCCGCACTGGCAGGAGGGTATGCAATGTTCAGCTCTGGGGTAAAGGCTGTATCCGGAGAAAGTGAAGAAGTTGTCGTAACCATCGAAAATGGCAGCGGCTACTATCAGATTATTGAAACCCTGGATCAGGCCGGCTTAATTAAGAATAATACTATGGCCAAGGTTTATGTAAAGGTGTTTGCACCGGACAATCTCCAGGCAAATACCTATGTTCTGAATAAGAACATGGACCTTGAAACCATGCTGAATATAATCAGT
>JAFYKS010000447.1 GCA_017537495.1 Bacillota bacterium
ATATGGTGCATACCAGAGAGCACCTCATGCGTGCCGTTTACGAAGGTATAGGCTACAATCTGAGATGGATTTTGGAAAACTACAAAAAAGATTACGGATTTGCTTGCGATAATTTCAGGATTATCGGCGGCGGTGCTCTGGACGATGCCTGGATGCAGATTATTGCAGATATTACAGGTAAACATTTTGCAGTAGTAAAAGATCCGAGAAATGCAGGTGCAGTAGGCGTTGCAGTAGTGGCACTTATCGGACTTGGGGAACTGAGCGGCTTTGAGGCAGCAAAAGATTTCGTGCAGATTGAAAGACGCTATAAACCTGATCCGGCAAACAAGGCAATATATGACAATCTTTTCGAAGACTATAAAAACATTTACAAATCTTTGGAAAAAGCGTATATTATTGCTAATGGACAACGATTTACGGGAGAAAATTAGAATAATGGAAAAGACTTATGAACTTTTAACAAAATATGCCAAGATGATGGCTGAACAGGAATATTCAACAGGAGAATATTCCATTCTTATGATAGACACAGGAGAAGGGGTTTATGCCACCAAATACGGAGCAGATTTAAACGACCTTAAACCTGAAGAAGTAGAAAAGCTTAACATAGAAGCACTGCCTACCTCAGAAAGCGGGATGAGAGCTATGGTTTATTCACAGACTCCGTACTGCCAAAAGGCCCTGAGAGAAGGGCGTACCTTTAAGCCTTCCCTTGACGATATGGCGCAGATTATAGGACCTGCAGCCGTTATTGCAGACACCAGCAGTGGAAGTGTAGGCAAGTCTCTGAAAAAAGCACTGGGACAGAACGCAGGGTGCTTGGTACTGAGAGGAAAAGAGCCGGACGGAAAGGGAAAAGGCTATACTCTGACTGTTGGACGTAATCTCTATGAAGCTGTAGTGGCAATGACTGTTCTTGAAAAATCAGCAGAAATAACTTATCTGGCAGACCGCATAGGCGGCGTAAAATACCTTAACCCCGCTGAAACTCGCCTGATGAGACTTATATACAAGAAAAAATATTCCAAGGCTGAAGAAACTGCCAAAACTGCAGAAACGGCAGAAGGCGTTATCAGCGATACAAAAGACAATGCAGTAGCAGACCTTTCCGGTGAAAACACCAGAGAGCAGCTTCTTCGCAGCCAGCTTGTGGAATACGGAAAGAAGCTTGTGAAAAGCGGCCTTGTGCAGGGAACATGGGGTAATCTTTCAATCAGGCTGGATGATCAGTATATGCTGGTGACGCCATCAGGTCTCGATTATATGAGACTTACACCGTCAGATATGGTAAAAGTTGACATTCATACTCTCAAATATGAAGGAAATCTTAAGCCTACTTCAGAAAGAGGCCTTCACGGTGAAATATACAAGAGAAGACCGGATGTAGGTGCCGTAATTCATACTCACTCCAAGTATGCCTGCGTCTTTGCAGCAGCATTAAAACCTCTTCCTGTAGTAGACGAGGCAATGAAGAACGTATTTGGCTGGGAAATACCTTTGGCAGAATATGGACTGCCGGGAACTAAAAAGCTTATGAAAAACACTGTTGACGCTCTGGGAGAAAACATGGGATGCATTATGAGCCACCATGGAATGATTGCATGCGGCAAGGATATGGAAACTGCCTTTGAAAACTGTGCTAAAGTCGAAGAATGCGGCAAAAAATATCTGAGGCTCTAATTGACTTTTGTTATTGATTTTATTTATTTTACCTATATAATATAAGCTAGAGAGGTGGGGGCATTAGGCCCCGTAAACCGTATTTTAATCAGTTATCGGTCTGAAAGTACAGAGAAAAAGAGATGAGGAAAAAGAAAGATGGCAACAATTGATTTAACAAAGTATGGTATAAAAGAAGCTGCTGAAATAGTGTATAACCCTTCCTACGAGTTACTGTTTGAAGAAGAAATCAAACCTGAACTTAAAGGTTTTGATAAGGGACAGGTGAGTGAGCTTGGTGCAGTAAACGTAATGACAGGTGTTTACACAGGCCGTTCGCCTAAAGACAAGTATATCGTTATGGATGAAAACTCCAAGGATACTGTTTGGTGGACTTCTGAGGAATATAAAAATGATAATCACCCTATGAGCGAAGAAGTGTGGGCTCAGGTAAAGAAAATGGCACAGGACCAGCTTTCCGGTAAGAGACTTTTCGTCGTTGATGCTTTTTGCGGTGCAAACAAGGATACAAGAATGGCAATTCGTTTCATTATGGAAGTGGCTTGGCAGGCTCATTTCGTAAAGAATATGTTCATTGCACCTACAGCGGAAGAACTTGAAACATTTGAGCCAGACTTTATCGTTTACACTGCTTCCAAGGCGAAAGTGGACAACTATAAAGAACTTGGTCTAAACTCTGAAACTTGCGTAGCATTTAATATTACAAGCAGAGAACAGGTTATTCTGAACACTTGGTACGGCGGAGAAATGAAAAAGGGTATGTTCTCTATGATGAACTACTATCTGCCGCTTAAGGGAATTGCTTCTATGCATTGTTCTGCAAATGCTGATATGAATGTTGAAAATACAGCTGTTTTCTTCGGACTTTCCGGCACAGGCAAAACTACTCTTTCAACTGACCCTAAGAGACTTCTTGTAGGAGATGATGAACATGGATGGGACGATAACGGTATCTTCAACTTTGAAGGCGGCTGCTATGCGAAGGTTATCAACCTGGATAAGGAATCCGAACCAGACATCTACAACGCTATCAGAAGAAACGCTCTGCTGGAAAACGTTACTCTGGATGAAAACGGCAAGATTGATTTTGCTGACAAGTCTGTAACTGAAAACACCCGTGTTTCCTATCCGATTGACCATATCGAAAATATTGTACGTCCTGTATCTGCTGCACCGGCTGCGAAGAACGTAATCTTCCTGTCCGCTGACGCATTCGGCGTACTGCCTCCTGTATCCATCCTGACTCCGGAACAGACTCAGTACTACTTCCTGTCTGGTTTCACTGCAAAGCTGGCTGGTACTGAAAGAGGCATCACTGAACCAACTCCAACCTTCTCCTCCTGCTTCGGTCAGCCGTTCCTGGAACTGCACCCAACCAAGTATGCAGAAGAACTGGTTAAGAGAATGGAAGCTTCCGGCGCGAAGGCTTACCTGGTAAATACCGGCTGGAACGGAACAGGCAAGCGTATCTCCATTAAGGATACCCGTGGTATTATCGACGGCATCCTGTCCGGCGCTATCAACGAAGCACCAACCAAGACTATTCCTTACTTCAACTTCGAAGTTCCAACTGAATTACCAGGCGTAGACCCTGCAATTCTGGACCCTCGTGACACTTATGCAGAAGCTGCACAGTGGGAAGAAAAGGCTCTGGATCTGGCTGGCAGATTCATCGACAACTTCGTGAAGTTCTGCGGAAACGATGCCGGCAAGGCACTGGTTGCTGCAGGCCCTCAGAAATAGAAATTTCAAACATAAAAGTGCAGAAATCCCGCTGAATTACAGGTTCGGCGGGATTTTTTTCTTGCACTTTGTTAAGATTTTGTTTATAATATTTGGGTATGTATTTATTATTTCAGTTTTTATAATGAAACAGGAGAACTTTAATCATGATGGACATTATCAACAACATCATCAACGCAGTCAGCGGCGTGTTATATCAGCCATGGTGCGTTCCTCTGATTCTGCTGGCTGGCGGAATCATCCTGACAGTAGGCACCAAGTTTATTCAGGTGCGTCTGTTCACTGAATCTTTTAAGGTAATTATGGAAAAGCCAACCACTGAAGGCGGTATTTCTTCCTTCGGTGCTCTGATGGTTTCCACAGCATCCCGTGTAGGTACCGGTAACATCATCGGTGTAGCTACTGCAATCTGTGCAGGCGGCGCAGGTGCTGTATTCTGGATGTGGGTTACTGCTATCATCGGCGGTGCTTCTGCATTCGTGGAATCCACACTGGCTCAGATTTATAAGAAGAAGGACACTGACGGTACAAGCTACGGCGGTCCTGCTTACTACATGAGAGATGCTCTGGGTCAGAGATGGCTGGGTGTAATCTTCTCTGTTCTGATCATCGCTACTTATGCAGTTGGTTACAACATGCTGGCTTCTTACAACCTGCAGTCCACTTTCGCAGCATTCAGCTGGTACGGCGGAGCTACTCCTGCTATCATCGGTGTGATCCTGGCTGTACTGTTCGGTATCATCGTAATCGGCGGTGCAAAGAGACTGATTAAGGTTACTGAATACATGGTACCTTTCATGGGCGTTATCTACGTTCTGGTTGCAATTCTGGTACTGGTTCTGAACGCTAAGCAGATTCCTGCAATGTTCGGCATGATCTTCGATTCTGCATTCGACTTCAAGGCAATCTTCGGCGGTTTCGCTGGTTCCTGCGTAATGAACGGTATCAAGAGAGGTCTGTACTCCAACGAAGCTGGTATGGGTTCTGCTCCTAACGCAGCTGCGACTGCAGACGTTTCCCACCCTGCTAAGCAGGGTCTGGTACAGATGCTGTCCGTATTCCTGGATACTCTGCTGATCTGTACTGCTACTGCATTCATGTGCCTGTCCTCCGGCGTTGAATTCAACCCTGATATGGGTGGTGCTACTTATGTTCAGAATGCTATGTCTGCAAATCTGGGCAGCTTCGGTCCTGTATTCCTGTGCCTGGCTATGTCCCTGTTTGCATTCACCACTCTGATTGGTAACTACTCCTACTGTGAAGGCTGCCTGCGTTTCATCCTGAACCGTGAAGTAAGCAAGACCGGTATTCTGGCATTCAGAATCCTGGCTACTTTCCTGGTATTCCTGGGTGCTGTAGCTTCCGCTTCCACTGTATGGAACCTGGCTGACATGACACAGGGCCTGATGGTAATCGTAAACGTACCTGTAATTCTGCTGCTGATGAAGCCTGCTATGAAGTGTCTGGACGACTACTGCAGACAGAAGAAGGAAGGCAAGGATCCTGTATTCGTAGCAAAGAATGCTGGTATCGACGAAAAGGGTCTGGAATTCTGGAAGTAATTTAAAACATTTAGAGCTGTCCGCTTAAGCGGGCGGCTCTTTTTTCATATGGGAAGATTGCGGAAGAATCTGAAGACTTTTCAGCTTCTTGTTATCCGGCGGGTATTTCAGTATAATAGGATCAACGAAATGACTCTAGAAAGGAAAAGCACATGTATATAGGACATTCTACAAGCCGCGGTATTTTAATGGCCAATACGGCGCGGCCTGCGCCTAATGCGGTTTACGGGTACCGGTGCGGCGGAGAAATCCTGCTGAGAACAGGAGAATACAAGGCTCTGAAAGAGCAGCAGTCGGAAGAGGTAAAACCGGATAAGCGGCAGGATAATGGTTCTGTCAGACTGTTTGTGGGAACCATAGGTGTGATGATGCTCCTTTGTGTTCTGGTATGGCGGCTATTTGGTTTCGTAAACTTTCTGGCAGCCCTGGTTTTC